>NZVP01000017.1 GCA_002697405.1 Flammeovirgaceae bacterium | reverse complement strand
TAATGAGTAGAATACTAATTATAGGATCCGAAGGACAATTAGGATCTGAGTTATCAAAATTTTTAAAATCCAATACAGATTCCTCTAAAATTATTCTATCTGATATAAAAGAAAAATCAAACAGTAACCTTAAATACTTTAAATTAAACGCATTAAAAAGTAAAGAATTAGAAGTTTTTGTAAGAGATTATAATATTTCACAAGTATATCATCTTGCTGCTATTTTATCAGCTAAAGGTGAAGATGATCCAATGAATACCTGGAATTTAAATATGAATTCATTATTTAGTGTTTTAGATCTTGCAAAAAATAATATTATAAAAAAAGTGTTTTGGCCGAGTTCTATTTCTGTTTTTGGAAATAACTCTCCAAAGAATAAAACAGATCAATTTTCAATAAAGGAGCCAACAACAGTTTATGGAATTAGTAAACTTGCAGGTGAGAGATGGTGTGAATACTACAATATAAGATATGGAACAGATATAAGAAGCATAAGGTTTCCTGGTATAATAAGTTCAAGTACTTTACCAGGTGGCGGTACAACTGATTATGCTGTTGAAGTTTTTTACTCTTTTATTAGAAAAGAAGTATATAGTTGTTTTTTAAACAAAGATTCATTTCTTCCTATGATTTATATAGATGATGCTATAGAATCAATTCATAAATTAATGTCTGCTGATAAGGAAAATCTTTCAATAAAATCTAGTTATAATCTATCTGGATTTAGTCTTTCTCCAGAAATAATTGAAAATGAATTAAAAAAGATAGATAATTCATTTAAAGTAGAATATAATCCAGACTTTAGACAGAAAATTGCAGATTCTTGGCCAGATTCTATTAATGATGATTATGCGAGAAAGGATTGGTATTGGAATCCCAATTTTGATTTAAAAAGTACTATAAATGAAATGATTGAAAAATTAAAAATCAAACTAAAAGATGATGAACTATAATAATTTAATTTTTGAAGAAAAAAAGGATTTTTATTTAGTTAAAATAAATAGGCCTAAATTCCTTAATGCTCTTAATCAAGAGACTATAAATGAACTTACAAATTGTTTTGAATTTATTAATGAAAATTCAAAAACTAAATATGGAGTTATTATTACAGGTGAAGGAGAAAAGGCATTTGTTGCAGGTGCTGATATAAAAGAGTTTAATAAAGTAGATGAAAACTCTTCAATTGAATTTTGTAAGAATGGCCATTATCTTTTCAATTTAATCGAGAATATGAGTATTCCAGTCTTAGCTCTTGTTAATGGGTATGCTCTAGGAGGAGGCTGTGAGCTATCTTTAGCTTGCCATTTGAGAATCGCAACTGAAAATGCACAGTTTTCTCAACCCGAAATTAACTTAGGTTTAATTCCTGGATATGGNGGGACTCAAAGATTAACACAAATTATTGGTAAGTCAAAAGCACTTGAGATGATGTTGACAGCAAATATGGTTACATCAAAAGAAGCTTTAGATTTTGGGCTTGTAAATTATGTAGTTAAAGACTTTGAAGAAGGATTAGATAAGTGTAATGATTTAATATTAACAATAAAACGGAAAGCTCCAGTTGCTATTAAAAATGTAATTAAATCTGTAAATAATTTCTATTCAGCTGATACAGATGGTTTTGAAGAAGAAATAAAATTATTCTCAGAGTGTTCATCAACAAAGGATTTTAAAGAAGGTGTAAAAGCATTTCTTGAGAAGAGATGTCCTGATTTCAATGGAGATTAAGAAGATATATTAGATTCTGAAAAAGAATTT
Source organism: Flammeovirgaceae bacterium (assembly GCA_002697405.1). Taxonomy (GTDB): domain Bacteria; phylum Bacteroidota; class Bacteroidia; order Cytophagales; family MED-G16; genus MED-G16. The sequence continues at coordinate 29,555 of NZVP01000017.1, read as the reverse complement.
TATATTATTTTTGCAGAAATGTCATTCAAAAACTTTTCTATTTTATTTCTATCTTTTNTATTATTATCATGTAAAAAAGATTTTGTCNCNCTAGAATCCTCTAGAGTTGAAATTGATGAATTTGTACTTGAAGAATTAGATTATAAATTTTTATCAACAAAATCGAAAATTCAATANAAAAATGAAAATCAATTAATTAATGCAACTCTAAATATGAGAATTGAAAAAGGTGAAAAAATNTGGTTTTCAGTNAGAGTAGCTTTNGGAGTNGAGGCAGCNAGAGGTTTAATTACTAAAGATGAATTCGTAATAATTGATAGAGTAAATAAACAGGTTATTCAATCTTCTCTTGATATAGTAGAAAAAGAGTTTAAGATGAAGCTTAGTTTTGAACAGCTTGAGTCTGCTTTAACAGGTAATTTATTGTACGATATATCAACCTCAGATATAATTAGTAGAGAAGGAAATTATTTTAAAATTGTTCAACAACAAGAATCAATCCAATCTCAAAATTTAGTCAATATTAAAAACTCAAAAATTGAAAAATTGATTCTTTTTGATGAGATAACAAATTATTTATTAACAGTCGACTACGAAAATTTTAAACCATTAGGTAAAATACTTTTTCCTGGTAGACACTTATTTACTTCTGTTAGTTATTCAGATGATAGCGGTGTTCCAGTAATTACTAATATAAATTTTAATTTTAAAGAAGTGGAGAGAACAAATCGTCCATTAAAATTTCCTTTTAATATTCCNTCAAAATATGTTCTTAAGAAAATTTAATTCATTTCTTTTAATATTATTAATATATTCTTTCCCATCCTATTCACAACAGTCAAGAAGTTCGTTAGAGAAAGAAAGAGATGAAAATTTAGTTAGGATTCAAGAAGCAGAAACTATTTTGGATCAAACTGAAAAGTCTAAAAATATAACTGTTGGGAAACTTAATGTAATCAATAAACAAATTAGAAATAGAGAGAGTTTAATTGTTAATCTTAGATCAGATATTAATGTTCAATCTAATGAAATAATTATTATTAGAAATTTAATATCCTCGCTTAAAAGAGATCTTACAATTCTAAATGGTGAATATTCAAATATGATTTACTCTTCATTTAAATCAAGATCATCTCTTGATAAATTAACCTATATTTTTTCATCTAAAGATTACAATCAGATGTTTAGAAGATTTAATTATATTTTTCAATATTCTAAATTTAGGAAAAATCAAATTATTGAAATAAATAAAGTTTCTGATGAGCTCGAAAATCAAGAAATTAACTTGTCTGAAGTAAATAAAAAACAAAAAAAATTATTGAGTGATGAATTAAGTGAAAATAATAAACTTCAAAAGTTAAAAGGCAGACAAAGAAAAGTTATATCTGACTTAAATAAGAAACAGAGAAATTTAAGAAAAGAAATTAGTGAGAGAAAAGAAGCATTAGAAAATTTAGATAAACTTATTAGAGATATAATTAGAAGAGAAAAAGAAGCATTAATTTCAAACAAAGATGAAGAATTAAATATTTTAGAAATCACTGAGGGGTTTGAGGCGAATATAGGCAAGTTTGAATGGCCAGTAAGGTCTGGTTTTATTTCAAATAGGTTTGGAGAACACCCTCATCCGATTTTGAAAAATATAAAAGTGAAAAATGATGGTATTGATATTCAAACAAATAGATCTTCAAAAGTTCATGCGATATATACTGGAAAAGTATCAACTGTAGCATTTATTCCTGGCATGAATAATGTAATTATTATTAATCATGGAGAATATTATACTCTTTATGCAAAACTTAAAAATTTAAAAGTAGAAAAAGGGGATATTATTAAAGAAAATCAAATTATTGCTGATTTAGTCACAAATAATGATGGAATAACTCAATTACAATTTCAAATTTGGAAAAATAATATTAAGTTGAATCCAGAAAATTGGATTATCAAAAAATGATTTTGCTATATTTACAAATAAATTTTATACTATGGATTTAATTTTTGCAATTGGAATGCCTGGAGGATGGGAATGGATTATTATTGGACTAATAGTTGTTATTTTTTTTGGTGCTAATAAAATACCTGAAATCTTTAGAGGTTTTGGAAAAGGTATAAGAGAATTTAAAGATGCATCTAAGGAAATAAAAAAAGAAATAGAAAAGGAGTCAAATTCCGATTCTGAAAAAAAGTAATTTTTCAAAAAAAATTATCCAAATAACCAAGAGAACCATCCAGAAGATTTACTACTGGAAATTCCTTTTTTCTGAATAACTTCAGCAACTTTTTCAGGACTATATCCAATGCTGTTTGCTACATGACCTAATAAGAAGAATTCATGATCATGTACTTTATTATCAGATTTTATTAAACTTACAAGTTCGCTTATAAAAATTTCTTTTTCATCNTCATCTAAACNNTTTTTNATANNATNNCCATATTCAGANTGTATTTTATTGAAAAAATTATTGGTATTAATATTNTCAATATTTCCATGATTATATTTTTTTAAAATTTCACTTGAATTTATAATATCCATTTCCTCATTACCAATACTTCCATCAACTCTTGCTATCTTAGCAAAACAAGAAGTAATTGCTTTATTTAAAGTTTCGTTGCTCATATTTTTTNANTTTTTTTTAAAAATAATATTAATATTTATAAATAGTAAATAATGAAGAGTAGAATAAGAGATATTACATGCTTAATTGTTTTTATTTTATTTTCATGTACAGAAAAACAAAANTCTGAANTAAATAATCCATCATTTCTTCCAAATGCATCTGGAGAAAACAATGAAATGTTAATAGTAATGGATTCAACAAAGTTTAAAGGAAAAATTGGAAGAACATTAGTCGATATTTATTCCTCATATGTTCCTGGTTTACCTCAACCTGAACCTAAGTTTGATCTCATATATATTAAACCTAGAAAATTTAATAGCATCTTAAAGTATGCAAAAAATATTATAGTAGNCTTTACTTTAGAAGGAAATAGTCTGGATTCTGATATATTAAGAAAAAATTTTAATCAAGAATCTATTAAAAAAATTGAAAGTGATTCTTCATTATTTTATTTCACTAGAAGAAATCAATATGCTAAAGGTCAAGTGGTATTATATCTGTTTAGTAAAGATGATAATGAACTACATAATAAATTAACGAAAAATAGAAAGTCTATTCTGAAGTTTTTTGAAGATGAGCTAAAAAAAAGAGTTGACAATGAGATATTTAGAAAAGTTGAAAATAATTTAATGGATAAAATTTTTAGTGATCATAATATAAAAATTAAAATACCTTTTGGATATGATCTTGCAAAAAACATAAAAGATGAAAAATCAAATTTTTTTTGGTTAAGACAGCTAGACTTAGAATATGATAAAAATATTTTTTTGTATTATGAGGATTATTCTGATAATGAGTTAAAAAATTTTTATGGTGTATTTAATTCTTCTGAGATTAATATTAAACCAATAAGAAATTNTATTTCAAAAAAATATTTAAGAGATTCTGAAAAGCCTAAAATATTTATGGATATTCAAGATGTATTCCCAATCCAATCAATGGAAATTAATTTTAAAGGAAATTTAGCAATTGATTCTAAAGGTTTATGGAAGTTAAGTGATATATCAGCGGGAGGACCATTTCACAGTAAAATAATATATGATTCCAAGTTAAATAGAATTTATTATTTAGAGGGGTATGTATTTGCTCCAGGTCTAAAAAAAAGAGGCTTGATGCAAGAAATATCTTCTATATTAAAGACATTTGAGCTATGATTTCATTTATAAGAGGAAAAAAAATTCATATTGATCCTGCAAAAATTATTATTGACGTGAATGGAATAGGGTATGATGTAAATATATCACTAAGGACCTATTCTAAATTAAAAGATAAATCTGACATATTTATTTATACACATTTAAATGTTAAAGAGGATTCTCACACTCTTTTTGGATTTAATAGTGAAAGTGAAAGAAATACTTTTTTGAGCCTTTTATCAATTAACGGTGTAGGACCTAGTACAGCCATAATGATATTGTCTTCTTTATCAGCTAATGAATTAAAAAAGGCAATTCTTAGTTCTGATTCAAATAAAATAAAATCAGTTAAAGGAATAGGTTTAAAAACAGCTGAAAGAATAATTCTGGAATTAAAAGATAAAGTATCATTTGATGATATAGATAATGATAAATTTTATGATAATATGGGCAATACTCTTAAAGATGAAGCGTTATCAGCTTTATCTTCTTTAGGTATTTCTAAGAATATTGTTGAAAAACATATTAATGATATTTTGGAGAGAAATGATGATATTTCTCTTGAAGATTTAATCAAAGAAGTACTTAAAAGATCATAATATCTAAAAAGAATTACTTTGAATTCATTTTATAAGTTTTTTTTAATATTAGTTTTTTTTCAACTAAAATTTTCTTCATCATTTTCGCAATTGATAAATTCGGAAAATGATACGATAAATCAATATTTTCCTAGTTTTTTTTCAACATATACAATCAAAGACAGATATTCTGACCCTTATTCTAGTCTTTTTTCTAATAGCTCTTTCAACATAAATTCTTCTCTTTTAAAGATTGGAGCTGTTTATGATACAGCCAGAGTATTCTACCTAAATGAAAAAATGGGTAATTTAAATTATAGACCTAGTATTTCAATTCCTTTTGATAGTTATGATGATTATAATACTAAAAAAGAAATCAAAGATTATTTCAAGAAAAAATCTTTAAGTCTAGATGGTGAAAATGTATTAGAAAGTGGAAGATTAATTCCAAAAATATATATATCTGAATCTCTAGATAGGATTTTTGGTGGTAATTTCATTGACCTTCAAGTTAATGGTTTTGTAAATCTTGATTTTGGTGGAAAATTTCAAAAAATTGAAAATCCATCTATTCCAATAAGACAACAACGAAATGGAGGTTTTAATTATGATCAACAAATTAACTTAAATATAAATGGAAAAGTAGGGGAGAAATTAAAGATCTCAGCAAATTTTGATAATAATAATACGTTTGATTTTCAAAATAATCTAAAACTAGATTATACTGGGTTTGATGAAGAGATAGTTAGAAAAATTGAGGTTGGTAATGTAAGTATGCCAGTAAAAAATAGTCTATTAAGGGGAGCACAAAGTTTATTTGGTTTAAAAACACAACTTCAGTTTGGGAATTTAAGTGTAACGGGAATACTATCTAGGCAACAAGGTAAAAGTGAATCAATTAAAATTGATAATGGATTTCAAGGAAGAGAATTTGAAATACTAGGTTCCAATTATGATAGAAACAGACATTTTTTTTTAGGTCATTTCTTTAGAGATAACTATGAAAGATGGCTTCAATCTCTACCTTTGGTAAGTTCAGGTATTAATATTAATAGAGTTGAAGTATATATTTTAAATAGAACAAATAATGCAGAATCCTTAAGAAATATTGTAGGTTTTACAGACTTAGGAGAGGGAACAATAATATTAAATAAAAATAATCCATTTATTGGTGCTGGAAATTTAGGTCCAAGTGATAATAAGTCTAATCTGCTTTTTGAAAATATTAATACTAATAATAATTTAAGAGATGTTGATTTTATTGATGATATACTAATTAATCAATTTAATTTATCAAAAACTATTGACTTTGAGAAAGTAACGTCAGCTAGAAAATTAGATATAGATGAATATGAAATTAATAAGTCTTTAGGATATATATCATTACTTAGGAGACTACAAAATGATGAGGTTTTAGCTGTATCCTATGAGTATACATTTAATGGGAATAGATATAAGGTTGGTGAGTTAACTGAAGATTATCAGAATAGAGAAGATAGTGAGATGATTTTCTTGAAACTATTGAGACCATCAAACATTAATACACAAATTCCAACTTGGGACTTAATGATGAAAAATATTTATAATCTTAATGCAACACAAATTGAAAAAGATAATTTTCAATTAAGAATTAATTATAGGGATGATGCAGTTGGATTTAATAACCCAAGTTTAAATGAAGGAACATTAACAAGAGATAAACCATTAATTAGGTTATTAGGTTTAGATAGACTGAATTCATTTAATGATCCTCAATTTGATGGGAACTTTGACTTTATTGAAGGTTTTACTATTAATTCTAAGAAGGGAAATATTATTTTTCCTGTTCTAGAGCCATTTGGAACTAAGTTAGACTCATACTTTATACCAAATAATGAAAATGAATTATCAGATAAGTATGTTTTCAATGAACTATATTCTCAGACACAAGATGAAGCAGAAAAAATACTTTCTAAAAATAAATTTTTTATTGTAGGAACCGTTTCTTCGGGCTCCGGAAGTGAAATAAATCTACCTGGTTTAGATATTTCAGATAATTCAGTTGTAGTTATGGCAGGGAACTTAAGACTTATTGAAGGAACTGACTATACTGTAAATTATAACCTAGGAAGTGTAAGAATATTAAATCCTGCAATTTTATCTTCAGGACAAGAAATAACTATCTCATTTGAAAAAGCAGATTTATTTAATTTTCAGACCAAGTGGTTATCGGGCGCAAGAGCTGAATATAAATTTGATGAAAATATTAATCTAGGTTTTACCGTTTTTCATTTAAATGAAAGGCCTGGTGGTATAACAAGATTTAGTGTAGGTAATGAACCACTAAAAAACACAAAGTATGGGTTTGATTTTAATATAAATAAAGAAAGTGAATTCTTAACAAAAATTATAAATACAATACCTTTTCTTGCTACAACTGAAAAATCAAATATTAATTTTAGTAGTGAGTTTGCTCAAATTGTACCTGGAACTTCTAATATAATTAATGGTGAAGGAGTAACTTATATAGATGATTTTGAAAGTGCGGTAATTCCTATTTCTCTTGGTGGAGCTCCAATTTCATGGAAACTAGGTTCTACTCCAGCTACTAGAAATAACCTATTTGATAAAAGTAATATTAGTTCAAATAATTTAGGATATTCTTTTAAAAGAGCAAAGATTGCTTGGTATACAATTGACAATATATTCTATTTAAATGGTGGATCNGTAAAGCCTCAAAATATTTCTTTAGANGATCTAGAAAATAATTATGTGAAAGCTATATCTCCACAAGATATTTTTAGAAAGCAAGACAGACAACTCATTAATACTAATCTTCCAATATTTGATATAGCATATTTTCCAAATGAGAGAGGTCAGTATAATTATTCTACAGATTTACTGCCATCTGGTTTACTAAGAGATCCAAAATCAAATTATGGAGCAATTACTAAAAGTATTTCAAATGATACAGATTTTGATAGAACAAATGTTCAATATATTGAGTTTTGGATGATGGATCCTTTCATTGATGGAGAAGATGGGAAAGTTTTAGATGGTATTTTTAATAAGAATAATTCAACTGGAGGTAAACTAATTTTTAATTTAGGAAATGTTTCTGAAGATTTAATGAAAGATAATTTGCATGCTTTTGAAAATGGGTTATCGAAAGATTATTCTGATGAAGGAATTAAATATAATGAGTGGGGTCGTGTTACATCAAAGCAATACCTAACTAATTTTTTTGAAAATAATATAAGCTCCAGAACTAATCAAGATATTGGACTAGATGGTTTAAAAAGTGAAGATGAAATAAATTATTTTAAAGAAAATTTTCTTGATAAAATTAATTTAACAAGTGAAGTAAAAAATAAAATAGAACTTGATGTTTCGGCTGATAACTTCAAATACTATCTAGGAAGTGATTATGATAATTCAGATATAAAAATATTAGAGAGGTATAAAAATATTAATGGTATGGAAGGAAATTCTCCTATAAGCTCTAATAATAATTTTTCTTCTCAAGGTTCTCCATACCCAGAAAATGAAGATCTTAATGAGGACAATACATTATCAGATACAGAAAGCTATTATGAGTATATAGTTGACCTTAAACCTGGGGATTTAGAAATTGGAAAAAATAATATTGTAGATAAAATAATAGATCAATCTGGTAATGCAACATGGTATCAGTTTAGGATTCCCATAAGATCACCTAATAATACTTATGGAGGAATCTCTGATTTTAAAACCATAAGATTTGTAAGAACATATTTAACCGGTTGGGAAGAACCAGTTGTATTAAGGCTTGCAAAGTTTCAATTAGTTGGTAGCCAATGGAGGAAATATGACGGGGCTATTTTTCAATCAGGATTAAATGAAGTATCTGAAAATGTTGACTCTGATATTGAAATTTCTGTAGTTAGTATTGAGGAAAATAGTATTGGTTCAAATAATAAATCTCCTTATGTTGTTCCACCAGGAATACCTAGAGATATTGATAATACNACAATTGTACAGAGNAGAACCAATGAACAGTCTCTGCAAATTTGTNTTGATAATTTATCTGATGGAGATGGAAGAGCAATATATAAAGAGTCTAACTTCGATTTAATAAATTATGGTAGAATTAAAATGTTTATTCATGCAGAACCTAATAATGGTGATATTTTAAATGATAATGAAATAAATGCTTTTTTGAGGTTTGGTTCTGATTATGAGAATAATTATTATGAGATTGAATTACCATTAAAGATAACAAGGCCTTCTTTAATTGATCAAAACACCTCAAATTTATCAAGAATTGTATGGCCTGAAGAAAACGAAATAAATTTATCTATTGAGGAGCTTCTTTCACTTAAATCTCAGAGAAATAGGGANGGTATTGAAATAAATTCACCATTTTCAAAGNTGTCATCTAATGGAAAATANATAATTAGGATTAAAGGAAGNCCATCTGTTGGATCAATTTTAAATTTTATGATTGGTATAAAAAANCCTATATCTAATGATAGATCTTCTAAGTCTGCTTGCTTATGGTTTAATGAACTTAGACTTACAGATTTTGATAGAACAAAAGGTTGGGCAGCNAATACAAGTTTGAATTTAAAGTTATCAGATATTGGTACAGTTTCGTCCTCTCTAAGATATACTTCGGTGGGATTTGGTTCTATACAACAAAGAATTTCTGAAAGGTCAAGAGATGAAAAATTACAGTANGATGCTTCAGCAAATATTAATCTTGATAAGCTTTTACCTTCAAAATCTGGAATAAAATTGCCTTTATATATTTCATCTTCTACATCTATAATTACTCCAAAATATGATCCTCTAGATAAAGATATTCCATTGACAGCATCAATTAAATCTTTTGATACCAGAGAGCAACAAGATGAGTATAAAAGATTAACTGAAGAAAGGATAGAATCTAAATCTATTAGNTTAAATAATATTAGAAAAGAGAGAATGAACCCAGATTCAAGAGTTGATTTTTGGGATATTGAAAATTTTTCTACGGGATTTTCATATAGTGAAAGATCAAGTTCTAATATTACTACTCATTCTATGGAATCTAAAGAACACAGAGGGAATATAACTTATAATTTTTCTCCTAAACAAATTAATATAACACCTTTTAGTAATCTTAAATTTTTTGAAAATAAGATTTTTAAACTAATTAAAGATTTTAATTTGAATTTACTTCCTTCTAACATCAATATAAGAGGGGATTTAAATAGAAGGTTTAATAAAACTCAGTACAGAAACTCTGACTTAAAAATAGATAATGTAGANCCCATTTATGAAAAATATTTTTCACTTAATAAGTCTTATGGCATTAGATGGGATTTAACTAACAGTTTAAATCTAGATATTAATTTTATTAATAATTCTATTATTGATGAGCCTGAAGGAGAATTAGATTCTCAGGAAAAGTTAGATAGTATGTATTACAATTTAAAAAGATTAGGTAGAACAAATAATTTTAATCAAAATCTTCAATTAAGTTATAAAATACCAATTAATAAAATTCCTCTTATGGATTGGATTAGTTCAAATGCACGATATTCTTCGAGGTATTTATGGTCTGCAGGGTCATTTCAACAGGCTGATACACTAGGAAATATTATAGAAAACAATAGAGAATACTCTTTAAATACCAAATTAGATATATCAAAATTTTATGATAAAATACCTCTACTAAAAAATTATAATAAAAAGTTTAATGAAAAAGATTCTATAAATTCTATTTTTCAATCTAGAACATTTGATGGTATTATGAAATTTATTATGTCTTTAAGATCGATTAATATTACCTATAATGTTTCAGAAAGAACAGGAATGGCAGGAGTAATAGGTTCACCTGGTATTTTTGGTCATAATAATAATTATAATTCACCTGGTTGGGATTTTATATTTGGTTCTCAAGACTCAGAAATAAGAAAAATAGCTGCAGAGAATGGTTGGCTAGTCAAAAATGATTATTTAAATAATCCTTTTATTCAATCAAGGAGTAATAATTTTCAATTTAGAAGTACAATTCAACCATTAAACTCTTTTCGAATTCAGTTAGATGCTAAAAGAATAGTTTCTGAAAATTTCCAAGAAACATTTAGATTCGACTCATCTAAGGATTCCTATGTTTCTTTGACACCATCAAGAGGAGGAAATTTCTCATTATCTTTTCTTTCAATTAAGACTGCATTTATAAAAGATGATGAGTTCAATAACTCTCCAACTTTTGAAAAATTTGTAAAAAATAGATCTATAATAAGAGATAGATTAAATAGCTTGAATAATCAGGGAGAATATGGTTTAAACTCTCAAGATGTTTTAATTCCTTCTTTCATTTCAGCTTATTCAGATTCAGANCCNTCTACTTATTCATTAAAACCATTTTCTAAAATACCAATNCCTAATTGGAGGGTAGATTTTACAGGATTNAGTAAAATTAAAGNTCTAAGTGAAATTTTTTCAAATATNACNATNTCTCATGGTTANCAAAGTATTTATTCTATNGGTGANTTTTCTAATTCTCTTCTTTATATTGATAATTTAGATTTTAATAATTCAATTATGAATTATCCTTTAGCATCACAGCAAACTGAAAATGGTCTTGTGCCATTTTATATAATTAATCAAGTGAGAATAACTGAAAGGTTTTCTCCTCTTATAGGAATTAATGTTAGAACAAAAAATAATCTTAATGCCAGACTTGATTATAAAAAAGACAGAAATATAATGTTGAATTTATCTAATGCTCAAGTTTCTGAAATGATAAATTCTGATTTTTCAATTGACTTTGGATATTCTAAAGAGAAACTTAGACTTCCATTTAAATATATGGGTAATACAATTATATTGGATAACGAAATAGAATTTAGATTAAATTTCATAATAAGAAATACAAAAGCTATTCAAAGAAAAATTGATAAAGAAAGCACAGTGACTAATGGAAATTATAATTTTCAACTAAGACCAAACATAAATTATACAGTAAATAACAGAGTAAATCTTATTATATATTATGATAGAGTTGTGAATAGACCAATAGTATCAAATTCATTTCCAAGATATTCCTCATCATTTGGTGCAAGACTTAGGTTAAGTTTAAATCAATAATTTTTTTCAGATTAAAATCATTTATTATCTTCGTCAGATGAAATTAAAAAATCTTAAATACACTAAGGATCATGAGTGGGTTAGGATAGAAGATGATATAGCTTATGTTGGTATTACTGACTTTGCTCAGGGTGAGTTGGGAGATATAGTTTATGTAGAAATTGAAACTCTTAATGAGACTATCGAAATGAGTGATGTATTTGGAACAGTAGAAGCTGTTAAAACTGTATCTGACCTTTTTATGCCAATAACCGGTGAAATTATTGAAATAAATGATAAACTTGAGTCAGAACCTGAATTAGTAAACACTGATCCTTATGGAGAGGGTTGGATGGTTAAAATAAAATATGATGATGTATCTCAACTTGATAGTCTCCTGGATTTAGATGGGTATGAGTCTATCACAAAATAATAAGTTTTATTTCTACCTCTCTCTTTCAGCTGCATGGTTTTTNTTGATAATTTATTTNATGGTTTTTTATAGAGCTNATNCTNGNAGTTTATCTTTTNNATATTCTGANAAANTNATTCACTTTATTTTATTTTTTGTNCAATCNTTTTTGATAACTAAATCTTANTTTTTAANAAATAAAATTTTAAANCTTTCAGTTTTTANNATANTAGTTCCTTTCATTTTTTTCTGTATNATAATAGAGGTTNCACAAATTTTTATTCCNTATAGANATTTTGAATTATTTGANCTTTTAACNAATATTTTTGGCTCAATCTTAGGATCAATTATTGGATATTTTTTTAGTAAGTAAAATATAATTTATTTAAATTGCTTTCTATGGAAATCAAAAAGAACCCTAACGCAGATCTTGATAAAAAAAGTGGTTTATTTCTTAATATAGGATTATGTGTTAGTCTTTTATTAGTAATTACNGCATTTGAGTGGAGATTCTATGATAGAGGTGCAGGTATGGATTTAGGAACTATTGANGATGATTTTGAAGATTTAATGGAAATTCCGCCAACNGAACAACCACCACCACCACCACCAGTTATACAGCAGCCTGAAATANTTGAGGTTCCTGATGAAGAGGAAATCGAAGAGGAGATTGAAATNGAAATTGATGTAGAAATAACAGAAGAAACTGTAATTGAAGAAATAATTTTCGAAGAGGCTCCAGAAGAAGAAGAAGTTGATGAAATTTTTACAATTGTTGAAGATCAACCAACTCCACCAGGTGGTATGGGTGCATTTTATAAATATGTTGCAACAACATTAAGATATCCTGCACAGGCTAGAAGAATGGGTATCGAGGGAAAAGTATTTGTACAGTTTGTTGTGGATAAAGATGGTACATTAACTGATGTACAAGCAATTAAAGGTATAGGTGCTGGTTGCGATGAAGAAGCTGTCAGAGTAATTTCTAAAGCAAAAAAATGGTCACCAGGTAAACAAAGGGGAAGACCAGTAAAAGTAAGAATGATTCTTCCAATNACTTTTAAATTAGGATAACTCTCCTTTATAATACATTAAAATTTTCTTCTTTGATTTTTTCAAGATGCTCTTTCATCGTAATAACGGATTTTTGTATTTTGAATTCTGAACATTTTGAGCCTATCGTATTTATTTCTCTTCCTATTTCTTGACAAATAAAATTTAGTTTTTTNCCAACTTGATCATTTTTATTTAAAGTTTTTTGAAATAAATCAATATGATTATTCAACCTTACAATTTCTTCATTAATATCAATCTTTTCTAGATAGAAGAATAACTCTTGTTCTATTCTATTTTTATCAAATTGNACNTCTTTAATTGAATTAATTTTCTTATNTATTTTTTTCTTTAAAGACTTTTTCTTTGNCTTATCATTTTTAAAAATTTTATTTAACTCTTTTTTAATAAGGTTAATGTTCTTTTTCAAATCTTTCTGAATTGAACTNCCTTCNTCTTTTCTNAAATTATCACAATNATTAATTGATTTTTTTAANGNTGGNATTACAAATTTTTTTGGAANATTTAGTTTTTTATTTGTTTCTACAAAAGATAAGTTCCTAAAAATTTTATCATGAATCTCAGAATCTATAATCTTATCATTTGAAGGAATACTTTTTATTTCTTTAAAAAATGATAAGTATTTATTTCTATCAATAACTTTAGTCTTATTAATTGGTTGAGTAACAATTATATTTATTTCAATTTTTCCTCTTAATAATTTTCTTTTAACATAATTACGAATTTCATTTTCTATTTTACCTATTTCAAAATTTGATTTTAAATTCAAATCAAAATATTTAGAGTTTAATGATTTTGTTTCTACTTCAATAGAATAGTTATTATTATTCTTTGAACTGAAGCCATACCCTGTCATTGATTTAATCATACTATAATCTAAAAACTATAACCAAAAGATATATGGTATTTTGTATTTTTAATTTGATAATCTTCTATAGGTTTAGCTATATCAATCTTAACATAGTAGTCGGTTATGAAGGATCTAAAACTAAGGCCATAGCTAGCTAACCATGGATTTTTTGAATTTTCAATTTCTGCTTGAAATACTGAACCAGGCTCTTTTATTATCCATGTATTCACATCACTTTTATTACTAAATGGAGAATTTATATTCCATGATGAACCAAGATCAAAAAATCCAGCTACTTGTAAACTATTCAAAAAACTGCTTGAAACATTAGTTCCAATTATTGATTTGACAACTGGTATTCTTACTTCAGTATTTAAAACTAGAACCTTATATCCATCAAATTTATTGAAATTATATCCTCTCAAATCAACGTATTCACCAAATATATAATTATAATTATTATAACCATTTGTTACTAAAAGAGGGTCGTTAATTCCTTTTTCATCAAAAGTATTAATTAGAGAATTTTTTATGCCTCCTAATAAATATTTGTTTGGATTATCACCAAAAGAATTTCCATAATAAACCTTAGATGATAAAATTATGTTTTCAGAAATAGGTTGATGGTGAGAAAAATTCAAAGTTAAGTTTTTAAAATTTTTATTTTTAGAAATATAGTTTTTAAAGCTTAGCTGAAGCTTAGTACCTTCTTCTAAATTTGCTAATATCTTTTTGGTATTATCAAATTTGAAATTAATAAAGTATCCATGAAAAATATTTTTTTCAAAAAATGAGAAAGCTGGTGGTGTATTATTAAAAACTCTATAATCTAGATCATTATACTTGTAAATTGCATAAAATGGAACAAGCTCGAATCTTGAAAACTTAGATATAGGATAAGATACATTAAAATTGAATTGATTAAATAAATATTTGTGATAAATAAACCTTTCAGAATCCTCAGTATGAAGAATTTTTCTATCTAAGGATAATCTAAAATCAAATCTATGTTTTAGGTAGCTATATTCTGAATAAAAATCAGAGCTTTTGAAACTCGAAAATGGCAAAAATGCAGTTGCATAAATTTTATGATCTTCAAATAATTCAATGAAATCGGTTTCAACTTGAGTTCCCAAACCTTCCTGTGGATCAACTTTAATAAAACTATTAAAATTATTTTTTACAAAAGAGTAACTATACTTTGAACCGTTGTTAACAGATGTGTTTTTTCTTCTTTCTATATTTTTTAAAATAGATGATCTAATATTTTTNTCNTCTTCAAAATTAAAATCTTCTGTTGATTCAAAATTAANATTTTTATCAGTAGTTTGATTTAAAATTTCTAGAGATTGATTATCAGTTATTTTTTGAGATTCTAAATAAATTTTTCTTGATGTAATTNAGCTTGACATCTTATCATCCAATTCAATGTTTTGTTTTTCAATAATAATATTTTCTCCTTCTAGAAGTGTGTTATANGATAATAGTTTATCTTTTTTGCTGTAATCAAAATTTATAATATTGGTGCTATTATCTGTAACTTGAATAAGTTCATTATTAATTTTTAAATTATATATATTAAAAATNCCATTTCTATCACTTAGAAATAATAATTCATTATTNGAATTTGTTTTAGATTTTATATTTACACTTTCATTAGTAGTTAGGGGAAGCAAATTATTTGAAGTTGTATCGAGATTATATATATATAAGTTATAATTATCTGAAGTTTCAACCTCTGAATTATTTAATATAGGTTTTCTTCTATTTGAACTAAATACNATTGATGTGGAGTTTTTAAAAAAACTTGGAAATATATCGTGGGCATTATCATCAGTAATTTTTTTCATATTTTCTGAATTTGCACTCAATAGATATATATCACTTTGATTATTTATACTTCCACTTAAAGCGATTAAATTTTGATTTGAGTTAAATGAAAACCCGAATATTTTATCAAACTTTTCTAATGACTTATAAATTTTTTTATTAGANAATATGTTTTGTGAAATTAAAAAATTTTGACCTTTTATAGATTTTATATATGAAATGTTTTCAGAATCTAACCATTGAAAAAAGTAAGATTCTTCGAAGTTATTATTTTTTGATTTATCAATTATCTTTATTTTATTGGACTCTTTATTTACCAAACTTAATTTTTTATGATTCTTTTTAATAGAACTAAAAAGAATAAATTCATTATTTGGATCTACTTTTAAATCAATAACTCCACTATATCTGTTTTCTGGTTTAGTTATAACTCTATTAAAGTCTTGAATAATATTTGAATTATAAAAGTTAGACCAATTATTAATTAAATTATTAAAGTTTATTCCTAGAGAACTTGCAATTGCTTTCTCTGGGTTTCTTAGAAGCTTTGTCAAATTTATTATGTTTGAAATTGTGTTTTTTCCATAGGTAATTGAGATATAGTTCCATATACTTTGACCTATATATTTTGATTGACTTTCAGTTATTTTATTTATTGATTTCTTATTTTCAGTTAAAAAATAATCTCTAATAACATTATCCATATTAATATCCCACCCATATGCAAGATATCTGGCTGCTCCCTCTGAGAACCAGTTTGGGATATTAATAAATGAAACTTTACCAAACCTTTTAGCAAAACTCATATTGCCATGCATCAAGTCACCTATTAACACTTTACAAAATTCATAATCAAGGTTTTGTTTAAACTTATTAATGTTTTCATCAAAAGAAATTTTGAAAATTACTCTATTATTTAAATTAAGATTGCTTGATAAAAATTTATCTGTTTCATTTATTCCAATATTACTTTGATTTAAGTCTCTGTCAGAGTTGTAAATAAAAACCTTAGTTTTTTGAAATGGTTGATGACCAACATAATTTGTCAAAGAAGAAAAGTTATTCTCTAAATGTTTAGATGCAATCTCAGCAATATTTAAACTATTTGAATTATAGTAAACTTCAAAGTTGTTAGTATAGATTACTTCCCAATTGAAAGACTCATACTGAATTCTATTTTTACCAATCTCATTGTATATACTATTTTGTGAATAGACTATATTCGATATAATTAAAAGAAATATTAAAATTAAGTTTCTCATACTAATCACCTACGTTATGAATCTTTCAATGTTTATCTCTTTATCTAAATTTTTATTTAATTCAATATAATTAAATAATTCTGTTGAACAATAAGGTGATTGACTTACCCCTTTTGATCCTAATCCATTAATAATATATAAATTATCAATGGTGGGGTGCTTACCAACTAATGGCTTTCTATCAACAGATGCAGATCTAATTCCAAAATTTATTTTTTTTACCTTATATTCCTTTTTGATTATTTCATCCAATTTATTTAAAAGTTTATCTACTCCATTATTTTCAAATCCATTGTGGTAGGTAGATCCTGCATGAATATTCTTTCTAGAAGTATTTATTACTGAAATTTTTTTATTAATAATATGGTTAGAATTAAAGTTAGTTTCAGCAATAATACTATTTCCTGAAACAGCTCTCAAAGGGATTTTATTTAAATAATTAATATTTAATTGATTTATTCCTAAACACATAATCACATTTTTTGCATCAAATTCTTTTATTATAACTCTATTATTTTTTATAATAACTTGGTTATTTGATAATTTATAATTTTTATAACGATCTATAGATTTAAAATATTTTCTGGTTTCTGATAAATATTTAGAAACATCTAAATATCCACTTTTACACGTAAGAATTCCNNTACTATNAATCTTGCTAAGATATTTTTTAAANTTATCATTTTCTAATCTTAAATTCCAATCATTATAATCTCTNTTATCTTTAAATGGACGATAAATTTTTTTTTTAAATAAAATGTTCTTCTTGATAGTTTTTTCAACATTTAAATAAAATTCTTCTAAACTNTTAAATAGTTTTTCGACATTCCATGTCAAACTATTTCTTCTACCAGTAATTGGATTATATATACCAAGAGCTGCATTTGAAGCAGAGTTTTTTTCTTGTGAATCTAATATTATAAATGATTTTTTATTAAAGTATGAGGTCCAAGCAAATGATGATCCAGCAATGCCCTGTCCAATAATCAAGTAGTCATATTTTTTTATCATTTATTACATATATAATCATTTAAATCTCAAATTTGCATATAAATTATAAAATGATGGAAATCAAATCTTTTACATTTAATGATTATCAAGAAAATACTTTTTTAATTATTAAAAATCGNAAGTGTATTATTATTGATCCAGGTAATTATTATGATGATGAAAATATGATATTAAAAAATTATATAGNTCAGAATTCACTAATTCCTCAATTTATTCTTATCACTCATGTACATATCGATCACGTTTTGGGTATTGAATACTTATCAAAAAAATATTCAATTGAAACATTTATACCTGAAACCGAATTAGATTTTTATGATAANATGATTAATTATTCTTCAATGTTTGGATTTGAAAAATACTCTCATAATAAAGAAGTTAAACTAATTAATGAATCCTCAAATTTAGAATTTGAAGGAAGATCGATTGAAATATTATCTCTTCCTGGTCATTCACCTGGACATTTAGGTTTTTATTTTAGAAAAGAAAAGATCTGTTTTAGTGGAGATGTATTATTTAAAAATTCTATAGGAAGAACAGATTTACCTGGAGGTAGTTTTGAGATATTAATTGAAAGTATTAAAAATAAATTATTTTTATTGGATGGAGATACTATTATTTATGCGGGTCATGGACCAATTACAACTATTGATGATGAAAAAACTAATAATCCCTTTTTAAATTGAAAAATAATATACCAAACTTTCTTACTATTCTTAATCTTATAATTGGGTTTTATTGTATAATTAATATAATTAGCGGTGAAGCAGTATCATCAATTTTGTTTCTTTTTTATTTTTGTTTAATACTAGATTATCTAGATGGCTTTTTTGCTAGAAAATTAAATATTGTATCAGAGTTTGGGAAACAGATAGATTCTCTAGCAGATCTCGTTTCCTTTGGAGTTTTGCCTTCAACTGTAATGTATTTTTACTTTGAAAAAATGTATGATATTGAGTATCTAAAATATTTATCTTTCCTTATTTTAATATTTTCTGTTATTAGACTNGCTAAATTTAATACATCGGAAAATAATAATAATTTTTTTGAAGGCTTACCAACACCTGCAAATGCTTTATTCTTTATTTCNCTTGCTAATTATGATGGTATCTATTTTTCATTAATAAATCAATACTTAGTAATTTTTACTATAGTTATTTTTTCTTTTTTAATGATATCAAATTTTAAGTTTATGAGTTTAAAATTTAATGGTTTTGATATTAAAAATAATATTGAAAAATATTTACTATTAATTATATCTTTTTGTTTATTAATAACTCAGGGTGATTCAATTTTATTTTTTATAGTATTTATTTACGTTTTTTATTCTTTTTCTAAAACATTAATTTCAAGNTTATTTTTGAAATAAATTTTATCTTTTTTAGTTATTATATTATTTGATTTTACCTAAATGAAACTAAGTTTTATATATTTTATTCTTTTATTTTTTCTATCTAATAATCTGTTTTCACAAACTTCAATTTTGGATAATGGTGAATGGTTTAAAATTGCTGTATTTGAGTCAGGAGTATTTAAAATTGACAAAAATTTTTTTGAAAAAAATAATATATCAATAGATAATNTNGATCCTAAAAAAATTCAAGTTTATGGNACTGGGTATAACGGTNTTTTACCNCAATTAAATTCTNTATCAAATAAGATNAATCCAGAAGAGATTCAACTTAAATTTTATGGAAATTCTGATAATTTTTTTGATAATGATGAGTTTTTATATTTTTATTTACAATCTTCTGATAAAATACATTTTGATAGTATATCAAATAGAATTAAGTCTGAAAAAAATATATATACAGATACAGCTTATTACTTTATAAATATAAATGGGGATTTGTCAAGAGAAATAAATTTAGAATCACCCACAAGTAATTTTGAGGATGAAGTTAGCGATGTGATCTTTAATTACAGATATGAGAATGACTTATATAATATTATTCAGTCAGGTAGATATTGGTATGGTGAAATCTTTTCACCAGGAAATTCATTAAATATTCCNNTACATAAAATTTTTATTCAAAATTCTAAAGTCTCTTTAGAACTGGGGCTTGTATCAAGATCAACCGTTCCTTCTTCTTTTAGTGTTAGTATAGATAATACTGAATTAGCTCTGTTTGAAATGAACACTATAAAAGAAGGTATATATGGTAATAAAATTTTAAGTCAAGTTGAAATGACTGATTTTAATTATTCATCTAATCAAGAATTTATTAATCTAAAATATTTTGGTAATAATTCTGCTATATCNTATTTGGATTATGTTGATATAACTGGGNTCATAGGTTTAAGTTATATAGGTGAAAATATATCATTTTANTCTATTCCAGAGAATAGGTCTCTATTTAGAAAATATAATATTTCAACAAATACAAANCATGGTATTGATAAAGATGGTAATCATAATTTAAAATTTTGGAATATTTCAAATCCATATAATATAATTGAACTTGAAACCTTTAAAGAAAATGACAATTATTATATTATAAAAAATGATAGTTCATTTAGTAGAAATATCCTATTTGATATTGAAAATTTAAACTATCCTTTATTTTCCAAGGAAGTTGAAAACTCTAATATTTTAAATAATAATAATCCAGATTTATTAATAATTACTCACTCTAATTTCTTACAAGATGCTCAAAGAATTAAATCTTTGAGAGAAGATGAGGACTTAGATGTATCTATTACTAATGTTAATGATATTTATAATCAATTTTCATCCGGTAATCAAGATGTATCAGCAATCAGAAACTATATAAAATATATTTATAATACATCAAGTAAAAAACTGAAATATGTTCTTTTATTTGGAGATTGTTCATACGATTATAAAGATAGAGTTCCTAATAATACTAATTATATACCAATATATCAGTCTTATAATTCTTCAAACAATATATATAGTTTTTCTTCTGATGACTACTTTGGATTTTTAGAAAGTGANGAAGGAATATGGATTGAAGATACAAANGGTGATCATGATCTTGAAGTTAGTATTGGNCGTATTCCAAGTAATAATAATTCAGATTCAAAGGATTATGTAGATAAACTTTATACATACTCTANAAAAAATCAAGTTAAAGGTGATTGGAAAAAAAACATATATTTNATAGCAGATGATGGTGATAATAATGTTCATCAAAANGATGCTGAAAATCATTTTNATNTATTGAATGAACAAAATCCTGAGTACAATATAAGGAAAATTTATCTTGATAATTTTAAACAAGAAGTAGTTGATGGTGTGAAAATATCAAGTGAGACAAAATATAAATTAGATGAAGCAATTGATAATGGAAGTATGATTGTTAATTATATTGGTCATGGTAATGAGTTTTTTTGGACTGAAGAAAAAATTCTTGATGACAACTCCATTTATAATTGGAATAATAGATCAAAACTACCCTTATTTATAACTGCTACCTGTGAATTTGGAAAGTTTGATGATCCTCTCATTTCATCTGGAGGAGAGCTATTATTAAATAAAGATAATGGAGGTGCTATAGCACTTCTAACAACTACTAGGCCAGTATTTTCTCAAACTAATTATAGACTAAATAATCAATTTTATAAAAACGTATTTACTAAAATTGANAATAATTTTAGAAGGCTTGGTGACATTTTTCGTGACACAAAAAATAATAGTCTTAGTGGACCAATTAATAGAAATTTTGCCTTATTAGGAGATCCCTCTCTTAAATTAATATACCCAGATTATANGATATCTATCAATGATATTGATACATTGAAATCAGGAGGTAAAGTATTTATTTCAGGTNAGATTATTGATGATAATAATGAAAAAGTAAAAAATTTTAATGGTGAAATTTTTTCTGAGGTATTTGATAAAATTTCTTCAAATTTAACTCTAGGAGACGAAAGCGATCCATACTCATTTAGTGAATGGGATGATATTATTTTCAAAGGTTATTCTAGCGTAGTTAATGGATCCTTTTCTTTTGAGTTTACAGTACCTTTAAATATTGATTATAATTTTGATAAAGGAAAAATTAATCTTTTTGCAACCGATACCATATCATACTTAGAGGCAATTGATTATTCGGGTTTTATTATAGGCGGAACCTCAAATGAATTTAAATCTGATAATGAAGGTCCTCAAATAAATATTTTTATTGATAATTTAGAATTTATATCGGGTGATAGGGTTTCTAAATCTCCTCTTCTAATTGTAGAAGCTTACGATGAGAGTGGTTTAAACCTTACAGAAGTGAATTCTTATCAAAAGATGATTGCAATAATTGATGATACTACAACAATTTACTTAAATGAATACTTTAGNTATAATAAAGACGATTATCAAAAAGGCTTTATAAGATATCCTCTTGGTAATTTATTATCCGGGAAACATAAAATAGAAATAAAAATTACTGATAATTATAATAATTTATCATCTAAGTCAGTTGTATTCATAATTGGTGATAATAATCAATTAAATATTAAAAATGTTATGAACTTTCCTAACCCATTTAATGACAATACAACATTTAAATTTGATCTCCCTCAAGATAATCAATCAATATATGTGAATTTAGAAATTTATGATCTAAGAGGAAATAAAGTTTATAGTTTTGAGAATAATTATGAATTTTCTCCAAAAACAATAGATGATATAANTTGGGACGGAAAGGATTTAAACAGTTATCCTTTGCCACAAGGAATCTATATATATAAATTGCATGTCAATAATTTATCTAACGGAAAAAAAGTAACTGTTCATAATAAATTATTTAAGAAATTATAATGAGAAAAATATTTATTTTTTTATTGCTGATAAGCTTTGATTTATTTCCTCAGGCATCAATATTAAGTGGTCAAGATACTTCAAGAAGACCAATTATTACTGCTGTACCTTTCTTATTAATATCTCCTGATTCAAGAGGATCTGCTATGGGTGAGACAGGAGTTGCTACATCTCCAGATGTTAATTCGGTTCATTGGAATAATGCTAAGCTTGCATTTATTGATAAAAAATATGGATTTGGGATGTCTTATGTACCATGGCTAGGAAAAATAGTAGATGATATGTCTGTATCTTATTTAACAGGGTTTTATAAATTAGATAATGTCCAAACTATTGGCTTATCGATGAAGTACTTTGATCTTGGAGAGATTCAGCTTACAGATAATCAGGGACTTTCATTAGGTATTGAAAACCCGAAGGAATTAAGTACAGCTTTTACTTATTCTAGAAAGCTTACTAGTGATCTTTCCATTGGTGGAACAACAAGATATATTTGGTCTAATTTAACTGGTAGTATATCAAATTATTCTGACGCTAAGGCTGGTAATAGTTTCTCTGTTGATCTTGGTTTATATTATAATAAAGAAATTACATTAGCTAACAGAACATCAGAACTTTCATTTGGATCCCATTTTTCAAATATAGGAGGGAAAATAACTTATGGAAGTTCAAAAAGCCTAGATTTTATTCCTATTAATTTTAGAATTGGGACTTCTATTAAAACATTCTTAGATCAATATAATTCTTTGACTTTTGCTTTAGACTTTAATAAACTTATGGTTCCATCACCACCAATTTATGAAGTAGATATAAATGGAAATTATATTATTGATCCATTAACAAACGAACCAAAAATTCTAAAGGGTAAAAATCCTAATAGGTCTGTATTAAGTGGAATGTTTTCATCTTTTTCAGATGCGCCTAATGGTTTTGTAGAAGAAATGAAAGAAGTCACTATATCCTCAGGTTTAGAATACTGGTATAGGGAGATATTTTCTTTTAGAGGGGGATATTTTTTTGAGAATATAGATAAAGGAGGAAGAAGGTTTTTAACATTGGGATTAGGAATTAAATATAATAATTTGGGTGTTGATTTTTCATATCTATCTACAACCCAAAACGATCATCCTCTTGCAGAAACAATGAGATTTTCAGTTGCCTTTTTGTTTGATAGGGTTGAGGAAAATGAGGAGAATTAGTTTTTGTCTATTTCTAAAGCAAGTCTACTAACACCAATAATAAAATTTTCTCTCATTGAATGTTTTACTAGAAAAGTATATTCAGAGTCTTTATTTAAAACTAGATTATCAATTATTAAACTATCTAAAACAAAATCTTTATAAATACCTGATCCTAAAGGATAGCCATATTTTTTTTCAAAAAGTTGATATTCGATCATTTCTGATTTAAGAATATTTTTTGATGAATCTAATAATGAATATGAAGTATAGATATTTTGATATGGATATTCATTTGAGTAAGATATACTCAATTTAAAACTCATATTATTATTTTTTTCTGAATTAAATTTAAAAACAATAGAAGAGTCAGCGTGCCATATATCATCTTCAAAATCAAAATAATTTGTATATATATTACTCTTATTACACGATGTAAAAAATGTTATTGATAATAATATAAAAATTATTTTTTTCAATGTTATTATTTTAAATCTTGACCAATATCTTTTCTAAAATATTTATTTTTCCAAGCTATATTATTAGCTAATCTATAAGAGTTTTTTAGTGCGTCATCAAGTCTTTTTCCGAATCCGGTGCATGCTAAAACTCTACCTCCATTGCTTAAAATTTTATCATCTTTTTTTGAAGTACCTGCATGAAAAATTTTAGAGTTTTCAAATTCTTCTAAATTATTTATTTCATCTCCTTTTTTATATGATTCAGGGTATCCATCCGCAGCTAGAATAACAGTTGTAGTGAAATCTTCTTTAATGTCTAAATCTATTTCGTTAATCTTTTCAGCAATACATTTATTAATTATTTGTAATAGATCATTTTTAATTCTTGGTATAACTACTTGTGTCTCTGGGTCACCCATTCTTACATTATATTCAATAACATATGGATCACCATTTACATTCATTAATCCCGCAAAAATAAATCCTTTATAATCTAAATTTTCTTTCTTGATACCATTCACTGTTCTTTTAATTACTAATTCCTCAACTTTTTTCATGAATTTATTATCTGCAAACTTTACAGGTGAAACTGCTCCCATTCCACCAGTATTTAAACCTGTATCACCTTCACCAATTCTCTTATAGTCCTTAGCTTCAGGTAAAATAACGTAGTCATGTCCATCAGTTATTGCAAAAACAGATACTTCTATTCCATCTAAGTACTCTTCTATTAATACATTTTTACTGGCATCACCAAACTTTTCATCAAGAATCATTTTAGATAATTCACTCTTAGCTTCCTCAAGATCATTAAGAATAAGAACTCCTTTACCCGCAGCAAGTCCATCAGCTTTTAAGACATATGGAGGATTAATTTTTTCAAGAAAAGAAATTCCTTCAGATAAATTCTTTCTATTAAAAGTTTTAGATTTTGCACAAGGTATGTTATTTCTAAACATAAATTCTTTAGAAAAATCTTTACTTCCCTCAAGCTTAGATCCCTCAGCACTTGGCCCAAATATTTTAACATGCTTCAGCTCATCATCTAACTTGAAAAAATCTACTATACCTCTTACTAGAGGTTCCTCTGGACCAACAATAACTAAGTCAATAGATTTTTCAATAACATTCAATTTAACTTCTTCAAAATCATTAATATTAATTAATAAATTATTCCCAACTAAACTTGTTCCAGCATTTCCAGGNGCGATGTATAGGTTTTTGCATTTTTCACTTTGAGAGATTTTCCAGCTTATAGCATGTTCTCTTCCACCTGATCCAAGAATCATTATATTCATTCTCAAAAATATTATATATAATTCATAAATTTATCTTAAATTAAAATTTATGAAGACAGTTGCTATAAGTGGTTATTTTGATCCAATTCATGTTGGCCATTTAGAATATATTGAGTTATCAAAGAGAATGGGAGATTATTTGGTAGTGATAGTAAATAATAATCATCAATGTAAACTTAAAAAAGGTAAACACTTTATGGATGAGAGTGATAGAATTAAAATTGTTGAATCAATAAAAGGTGTAGATGAAGTTTTTTTATCTATAGATTCTGATAAAACCGTATGTAAAAGTTTAGAAAAAATAAAACCGGATATTTTTACAAATGGAGGAGATAGGCATAACCAAGAGATTCCAGAATCTATAGTTTGTAAAAAATATGGTATTGAATTATTAGATGGAATGGGAAAAAAAATAAGATCTAGTTCTGATCTTACGGGATTAAAGACTATTTAATTTCTTTGTCTAATCAGTTCATATAAAATTACTGCAGAACTTGATGAAACATTTAAAGATTCAATTTTGCCTTGCATTGGTATTTTAACTTTTTCATCACTTATTTCCAGAAGATTTTTTGAAATACCATCTTTTTCTGATCCTAGAATAATACATGTTGGACCTTTGTAATCAATGGAGTATATATCTTGCTCACTCTTTTCTGTACATGCAATAATTTTAAGTCCACTATCTTTGAATTCCTGAGTAATATTTTTTAGACTTTTAACTTTACAAATAGGCACATAATTTATAGCTCCAGCAGATGACTTTACCGCCTCACTTGTGATCAATGCTGTTTCTTTTTCTGGAATTACTATGGCATCAACTCCTGCAGCTTCTGAAACTCTAGTAATTGCTCCAAAATTTCTTGTATCGGTAATTCTGTCCAAAATTAGAATTACTGGATCTTTTCCAGACTCATAACACCTTTGAATTATTTCATGAGGTGGCTGATAGGCTATTGGAGATATATAACAAATAATACCTTGATGATTTTTTTTTGTGATTCTGTTAAGTTTTTCTTTAGGAACAAATGAAATATTTGCATTTTTATTTTTTAGGTTATTGGTTATTTCATTTAAGATTTCTTTAGATAGATTCTTTTGAATAAAAATTTTTTCAATGGTTTTTCCTGATCTTATAGCTTCTAAAACTGGCCTGGTTCCAAAAATAATATCTTGATTCTTCATTTATTTTAATTTTAAGATTTTATGAAGTAAATCAAAATTATCGTTAATCTTTATATTATCACTTATTTTATAGTTTATAATAAATTTTATTTGTTCGGAGTCAGTGCCGTGTTTGTCAATTAATTTTTTTAAAAAATCATTAGATAGCTTATCTCCTCCAATTATATTTAGTGCAAAATATCCAAGTATGTGGTTTGCATCTAAATTATTTATATTCATTTCGGAATACTTAATTATGTTTAATAAATATTTTTTTGATGACTCATCATTGAGTTTTGCTAAACAATAATAAATAAGATAATTTTCTATTCTTTCATCTGGATTATATGGTTTTCCTACTCCAAGATTCTCAGGCCATATTTTCGACTCATGTAAAATATCTATAGCACTTTTTAATTTAGAATTTTTTATGTTTTTTAATGCTAAACCTATATGTGCACTTGAATATAACTCACGACCTTCACCAGCGTGCTCATAAGGCAAAATATTTAGTTTTTTTAATATAGAAATTGCAAGTGCATATTTTTTTAGTTTTACTAATGACTTTACATAATCCATTCCTATTATATAATTCGTAATATCATTTTGATATGATTTTTCTAAAATTTTGTTTGCTTCATTATAATTTCCTAAATCATAAAAATAATTTGATAGTGATTTAGATATTCTCCAATTTTTACTATCAAGTTGATAAGCTTTTTTAAAATCATTTAATGGATCAATCCCATTTTTTTCAAGAATAATTCCTCTATTTAAATAGAATATTGGATTTAAGGATTCATCTCCAATTTTTGATAAAATTTTTTCAGATTCATGATATCTTCCTTTACCGTATAGGTTTATAGAGAGCAAATAATCTAGCTTCCAGCTAGAATATGAACTTCTAGCCCATTCAAGAACATTTATTGTTTCTCTTCTAAAAGGAAANGAAAAATCAATTTTATTTTTGGATAGTGTATTNAATAATAAATTTTTATTTTTCAAAAGGTATGATAACCATATACTNTTTATCAAGTTTTTGGGACCAATATTTAAAATTTTTATTGCTTCTTCTTTAAGACCCCTATTAAAGTATCTTATTGCTAGTTCGAGAAATGTTTGATTAATAAGCTCTGACTGATGAGAATTTTTTACATCATTTATTTTTTCTTCATTTTGCTCAATAATATATTTTTCAAATGAAATTAAATGNTTAATTGGATCTAATTCTTCAAGTTTTTGAATTGCCTTTCTATGTTCAATNTTTTTTTCTAGGTATCTATTGGAAATAACAATAATTTCTAAAGATGGAATATTATNTATATTAAATTCAAGAGACTTTTNAGCATATTCTATTGCTTTATAAAANTTTTTTTCTTTTAGAAAAATATCTGCAATTTGAGAGTAAGCATTTGATCTGTACTTTATAGATCTTGCTGCCCATCCTAAGTATTCTTTACTATTTAAATTATTATCTAATGCTTTATAATTTATTCCTGCTATATAATTTAGTGACGGGTGGTAGGTATCTAATTTCAATCCATCTTTCACTATACTTAAAGATTTTTCAAACTGCCCAGATCTAAAGTATAGTTCACCTAGATAGGAAATTGCTTCGAGATTATATTTGTCATTGTCAATAATTTTTTGAAATTTTTCCTTTGCTTTATCATATTCTCGAAATGATAAATTTTCTTTTGCATCATTAAAAAGCTTTTGATATGATTCTTTTAATTCATTTTCATTTTTGCTAGTAAAAGATCTTTCAATTTTATTATAAGACTTATTTGAATGGTAATACAAATCAAGATTTTCAATAATTATTTCAAAATCTTTTTGTCTATCAAGTTTTATTTTTGTTGAGAAAACATCCATTGGATTTAGAGATAATTCTTTTTTATAGTAAACTTTATTATCTATTAAAACATTCATACTTGAGTTTATTTTAATAAATGGATTTAGTTTTATCTCTATACTATCTTTTCCTCTTATTATGTTTAAAGCTCCNTATTCNGATGCTTCACTTAATCCGTCAATTTTTTTTAATGGAAACCAAGCTTCTCTCCATTTATCAATAGCATAAGGTTCAAATCCTACATTTGTTATTGGATTAACTTCATGGTTAGGTGAGTACTGAACAAATAATCTTCCTGCTTGAAACTCAATATATTGTCCATCATTATCAGTCAGTAGATCTTCCCATATACCTCCTGCTCTAGATTGTGCCCACAACCAAAGTTTCTGACCTGGAATATCTTCGTATTTTCCCCAATGCCCAAATCCATAATTTGATTTTTTGTAGTATCCTCCAAAAAAGTCACTATATTCTCCAACAATATGATATGATTTACTTGGCCCAAAATTATTATTCTTATATTTTGATAAGTCTCTACCTTCATCATCAATTGGCCAATTTTTTGGATTTCCACTATGTTCTAAGTATATATCTCCCGGTGTGTAAAAAACAAGATCATCGCTTGCCGGTGCAGCAGCTGTCATCCAATTATAATATGATTGATGGATAGATGTAGGATTATACCATAATGCATCAGTTAGAAATGATGATTGATCTTTTTTAACAATAATTTCTACCCTCCATTGGGTTCTTGATGGCAAATCAATATTCCCAACAAAGCATGATATACTACCATCACTATTTTTTCTAATCTTATAATCAACAGGAGTAGCAGTTGATGGGTGATGACCAATTATTCCGAAATTAAATTCTATCCCTCCTGATGTCCAGGGTCCCCTCATTGAAATATTTCGAAATTTAACAACTTCGTTTTTATATATAAATTCTTCACCTGATGTTTTATCAATAGCACC
>NZVP01000016.1 GCA_002697405.1 Flammeovirgaceae bacterium | reverse complement strand
CTTATGTTGTTTCAGACATTTAAACAGTTTATCGAGGGTTTAGGCTTTACTAAACCTGCAATGTATATTTCTATATTTTCAAATATTATTAATATAGTATTAAATGCAGTTTTAATTTTTGGACTATTAGGTTTTCCTAGATTAGAAATTATTGGAGCCGCTTATGCAACTCTTATTAGTAGAATCTTAATGTTTATTTTAATATTGATTTATTGTTTGAAAAGTAAAAAATTTCAAAATTATATTTTTTGTTTAAATATCTCATTCAACTATAATTCTTTTAGAGCAATTTTTGGAATTGGATTTACCTCAGGTCTACAGTATATTTTTGAGGTAGGAGCATTTACTGTAGCTACAGTAATAATTGGATCTATTGGAGCAGTTCAGTTAGCTTCTCATCAAATTGCTTTGAATCTAGCAAGTATTTCATATATGGTTGCTTCAGGAATAGGATCTGCTGCAATGATATCTCTAGGCTATTATTATGGTGTTGGTGATAAATCTGAAATCAGAAAATCAGGCTATTCAAATTTTATACTTGTATTAATTCTTATGAGTATATCTGCTTTTATATTTATTGTATTTAGAGATATACTTCCAACATTTTATGTTGATGATAAAGAAGTTGTAATATTAGCATCATCTCTACTCATTCTTGCTGGACTATTTCAATTATCTGATGGTGTTCAGGCTGTTGGTTTAGGTATATTACGAGGAATAAGAGATACTAAAATTCCTACACTAATTACATTTATTTCTTATTGGGTTATTGCTATTCCTTTTTCATATTATTTAGGAATAATTTCAGATTATGGTTTATTCGGAGTTTGGATTGGATTAAGTGTTGGATTAACTATAGCAGCAGTTTTTCATGTTCTTCGTTTTAACTATCTTACGTCCGTCAAATAACCATGAAAATATTTACAATACTATATTCTTTTTACGGTCTTCTGGTTTTCTCATCTCTTTTTATTTTCTTTTCAATACCACTTTTATTAGGAATCTGGTTTAAGCCTTTGAAAAGAATGGCTTACTGGGCTCATCATAAAATAGCAAGAACATTTTTCTCACTAATATTTATTCCAATGAAGATTAGTTATGAAGAAGGTGTTGATTTGAAAAAACAATATGTAATCATAGCAAACCACTTTTCCTACATAGATATACCAGCTCTTGCTGCATTAAATATACCTTTTAAGTTCATAGGAAAAATGCAAGTGAATAACATTCCAGTTTTAGGTTATATTTTCAAAAATCTTCATATAATGGTTGATAGAGATAGTAAAGAAAGTAGAAAGCAAACTTACATTGATTGTTTTAGGTCATTAGATCAAGGATATAGCATAGGAATTTTTCCTGAGGGGGGTATTAAGACAGAAAAAGTTCCAAAAATGGCTATTTTTAAAAATGGGGCATTTGCAATGGCTCTTGAAAAACAAGTNCCTATCCTCCCTGTATCTTTACTTGGTGCGTATAAAATAATGAAAGGCTCATTTTATATCAATTGGAGTCCATGTGAGATAGTGTGTCATAAACCTATTTATACTGATGGCTACACGACTAAAGATGTAGACGCATTTAGAGATAAGTGCTATAAGATTTTACAGTCTGAACTTGATAAATCTTATAAGGAATAAGAGATTATTTGATTATTTTATTCCCTTAAAAAAACTAACTTTATCGTTATGTCATCGAATCATTTTAATTACGGAGAGGATACTTTAACGTATGATATAGCTTTACAAATTGCTAATGGTAAAATTAATGCTGGGATATCTGATACTCAGAAAGATATAATCTCACATTCAAGGAAAAATGTAGAAAATGCTTTAGTATCCAACCAAAAAATTTATGGTGTTAACACAGGCTTTGGTGCTCTTTGTAGTACGATTATTTCTAAAGATGAAGTTAGTCAACTCCAAAAAAATTTAATAAAAAGTCATGCTGTAGGTGTAGGGGAGAATATTCCCAAGATTATTTCAAAATTGATGATGATTTTAAAAGTTCACTCTTTATGCATGGGTTATTCTGGAGTAAGAATTGAATTAATTGAAAGGATTTTATGGAAAATGCATAATGATATTATTCCGGTTGTACCTTCCAAAGGTTCTGTAGGTGCATCTGGAGATTTGGCACCTCTTGCTCATCTTTTTTTACCACTAATTGGTGATGGGAAAGTATATTATAAAAATAAGAAGATCAAAACTTCCAAAATGTTATCATTAGAGAACAAAACTCCTCTTGAGATAAAGGAAAAAGAGGGGCTTGCTCTTTTAAATGGGACTCAATTTATTGCTGCTTATTCATGTTATGCTTTATCAAGATTTAATAATTGTCTAGACACTGCTGATATAATTGGAGCTATGTCAGTTGAATCTACTTTAAGTTCAGTAGTTCCTTTTAATAAAGAAATATCTAAACTTCGACCATTTCAGGGAGCACAACACGTTTCAAATAGAGTTCGAAGTCTNCTTAAAAATTCTAAGATTTTAGAGTATCACAAAGACTGTGATAAAGTTCAGGATCCATATTCTATAAGATGTATTCCTCAAGTACATGGTGCAAGCTGGGATGCTTTTTATCATCTAGAAAGGATGGTAAATATTGAACTTAATTCNATAACAGATAATCCTATTGTTCTAAAAGATGGGAATATAGTAAGTGGTGGTAATTTTCATGGACAACCTCTTGCAATACCAATTGATTATAATGTAATAGCTGCTTCTGAGCTAGGAAATATTTCAGATAGAAGGATTTACTTACTTCTTAAAGGAAATGAGAAAGTGCCAAAACTTCTTGTTAAGAATACAGGTGTTAATTCTGGATTTATGATTTTACAATATACTACCGCAGCATTAGCAAGTGAGAATAAAAATTTATGTTATCCAGCTAGTGCAGATTCTATTACTACATCTTTAGGTCAAGAAGACCATGTTAGTATGGGGTCAATTGGAGCTGTAAAATTTCTTCAAGTAGTTAAAAATTTGGAAAAAATATTAAGCATTGAGCTAATATGTTCATCACAGGCATATGATTTTTTAAAACCTTTGTCTTCTGGAAAGAAAATTGAGGATTGTCATAAGTATATTCGAACTAAAATATCTCATTCTAATAACGATAAAGTTTTTATTAATGATATGAAAGAGGCTTTAAAAATTATAAAGTCAAAAAAATTAATAGAGTTAACTTCTTAGAAAAATGAATACTAAAAGTTTTATAAAAAAGTATGCTAGTCATCCAAATTATAAGTCTCCGACGGGTAATACTTTACATGCAAAAAGCTGGCAAACCGAAGCACCCCTTAGAATGTTTTTAAATAATTTAGATTCAGAAGTTGCAGAGGATCCATCCAAGTTAGTTGTTTATGGAGGGTCTGGTCAGGCAGCCAGAAANAGGNANTCTGTAGAAAAAATAATTGATGTTCTTTTAAATCTTGAGNANGATGAAAGTTTATTGATTCAATCTGGTAAACCTATAGGTAAAGTAAGAACCCATGATCAGGCACCTAGGGTTCTTATTGCTAACTCAAATCTTGTTCCTGAGTGGGCGAACTGGGAACATTTTGAGAAACTAAAAGAAGACGGTTTGATGATGTATGGTCAGATGACAGCTGGTAGTTGGATTTATATAGGTACTCAAGGTATACTGCAAGGAACATATGAGACGTTTGCAGCATGCGCAAACAAACATTTTGGAGGTTCCTTAAGAGGAAAATTACTTGTCTCAGGTGGGTTAGGAGGTATGGGTGGTGCTCAACCTCTTGCTGCTACGATGGCAGGTGCGACATTTCTAGGTGCAGATATCGATCCAAAGAGAATTGAAAAGAGACTTAACACAAGATATCTTGATAAGATGACAGAATCTTATGTTGAGGCTAGGGATTGGGCTCTTGATGCTAAGAATAAAGGAGAGAACATTTCTATCGGCTTAGTGAGTGATATAGGAGATATGCTTGAGANNTTAATTGAAGATGAAATTATACCTGAAATATTAACTGATCAAACATCAGCTCATGATCCAGTTTTTGGATATGTCCCTAATGGGATAAATTTAGAAAAGGCAGAAAAATTAAGATCTGAAGATCAAAAATTTTATAAAGACCTTTCTCTTAAAAGTATGGCAAGACATGTTTCTTTGATGTTAAGAATGCAGGAGTTGGGATCTATAACTTTTGACTATGGTAATAATTTGAGAGAATTTGCTAAACAAGGCGGAGAAAAAAATGCATTTAATTTTAATGGTTTTGTTCCAGATTATATTAGGCCATTNTTTTGTGAGGGAAAAGGTCCATTCAGATGGGCAGCTCTTTCTGGAGACCCTGAAGATATTTATACAACTGATAAGGCATTAATAGATGCTTTTCCAGAAAATAAAGATATGATCAGCTGGCTTAAGCAGGCTAGAGAAAAAATTCAATTTCAAGGTCTTCCTTGTAGAATTTGTTGGTTAGGTATGGGCGAGAGAGAAAAAGCAGGTCTAATTTTTAATGATTTAGTTAAGCAAGGAAAAGTTTCGGCTCCGATAGCTATAGGAAGAGATCATTTAGATTGTGGTTCTGTAGCATCACCAAATAGAGAAACTGAAGGCATGCTTGATGGCTCTGATGCAGTATCTGATTGGCCGCTTCTAAATTTGATGTCTAATACTGCTGGTGGAGCAACTTGGGTTTCTTTTCATCATGGTGGCGGTGTAGGCATGGGTTACTCCCAGCACGCAGGTATGGTTGTGCTTGTTGACGGGTCAGAAAGAGCAGAGAAATGTATTAATAGAGTATTACATAATGATCCTGCAATGGGAGTCTTCAGACATAATGATGCAGGATATGATATTGCTAAGAAACATTCAAAAAAATTTAATTTAGATATTTAACATTGAAAGAATTAATTGGCCCTTTTTCACAAATAATTACAATGGCAAATGTGCCAGAAAGAGGAGCAATAAATGATAAGAGTCTTGAAATAATAGAAGATGGTGGGGTAGTAATTGAAAATGAAAAAATTATCGAGATAGGAGTTTTCTCATTATTAAATAAAAATATTTCAGATACAAGAGAAATTAATTATCCGTGTGTACTTCTTCCCGGTTTTATTGATTCACATACTCATGTTTGTTATTATGGAAATAGGTCAGATGAGTATGCTAAAAGAAATTCTGGAATTTCATATCAACAAATATTAGCAGAAGGTGGTGGGATTCATAATACTATGAATTCAACATCTAATTGTACNGATGATCAATTAATAGATGATACATTAAATAGACTAAAAAGACATTTCCAGGAAGGAGTATTAACTTGTGAGGTAAAAAGTGGGTATGCTACTAGTTTAGAAGATGAAATTAGAATGCTGAAAGTTATAAATCAAATTGATAATGATAATGAAATAGATTTAATTCCTACTTGTCTTGCTGCTCATGTAACTCCAAAAAGTTATGAGTCTTCTAAAAAATATCTAGAATCTATTTTAAATGAATTACTACCAAAAATAAAGGAAGATAATTTATCTAATAGGATTGATATTTTTATAGAGGAAAAAGCTTTTTCTATTAGTGAAGCATCTAACTTTTTGGANAAAGTGAAAAATGATTTTTTGATTACTGCCCATGCAAATCAATTTACTTCTGGTGGTCTTAAGGTTGGGGTTGATAATGGTGCTGTAAGTGTTGATCACTTAGAAGTGGTAACAGATCAAGAAATAGATTATTTATCAAAATCAGATACAACAGGAGTAGTATTGCCAGGATGTAGTATAGGTCTCGGTATACCATTTGCTCCAATAAGAAAACTTTTAGACAATAATTGTAAAGTATCTATAGCCTCAGATTGGAATCCGGGTTCTGCTCCCATGGGTGATTTGTTAATGCAAGCGTCTCTTCTTGGGTCAATGGAAAAATTATCTGATGCTGAAGTTCTTGCTGGCATTACATGCAGGTCGGCAAATGCATTATCTTTAGAAGATAGAGGATCTCTTCAGAGTGGAAAAATTGCGGATATGATTGGGTTTGAAACAAATAATTTTAGAGATATTCTTTATAATCAGGGAAAGCTAAAACCTTCCTTTATTTGTAAAAGAGGAAAAATCTATAATTAATATTTAATTTTAAATTGTGAATAAAATAATTGAGTGTGTACCTAATTTTTCTGAAGGAAGAAATCAAGAGGTTATTAATGAAATATCTGAAGCTATTTCTAATACCAAAGGTGTTCATTTATTAAATGTAGATCCTGGACAAGCTACTAATAGAACAGTTATGACTTTTGTTGGAGATCCAGATTCTGTAATTTCTGCTGCTTTTAATGCAATTAAGATTGCAAGTGAAAAAATTGATATGTCTAAACATACAGGGGAGCATCCAAGGTTTGGAGCTACAGACGTATGTCCTTTAATTCCTGTTTCTAATATAACATTTGATGAGCTTATTCCATATGCAGAGAAGTTAGCAAGAAAAGTTTCTGAAGAATTAAATATCCCAATATACTTATATGAACATGCAGCTAGAGAAGATAAAAGACAAAATTTAGCAAATATAAGATCAGGAGAGTACGAAGGTCTTGAGAAAAAAATTAATAGTAAAGGTTGGAANCCAGATTTTGGAATTAAGTTTAATAAAAAATCAGGAGCTACAGCTATTGGAGTTAGAGATTTTCTAATAGCATATAATATAAACCTAAATACTAAATCTACTAGATTGGCAAATGCTATTGCTTTTGATGTAAGAGAGAAGGGACGGATTAAAAGAAAAGGACATCCAGTTATAGGTGAAATTGTATATGATAAAGATGGAAATCCTGAAACTATTCCAGGGTCATTAAAACATGTAAAAGCAATTGGTTGGTATATTGAAGAATTTGGTATTGCTCAGATATCAATGAATCTTACTAACATTACCGAAACTCCAATACATGTTGTTTTTGAAGAGGTGACAAAAAAAGCTAATGCTAGAGGTGCCAGTGTAACAGGCTCAGAATTAGTTGGTCTAATTCCTCTAAAATCTATGATTGATGCTGGAAAATATTTTTTAAAAAAACAAAATAGATCTATTGGTATACCTGAAGAAGATATAATTAAGATTGCTATAGAATCTTTGGGTCTTAATCAGGTAAAGACTTTTGATCCTAGTAAAAATATTATAGAGTACTATCTTGATAAAATAACTAATAAAAATGGTAAGCTCATTGATTTATCTTNAAGAAGCTTTTCTGATGAAGTATCACGAGAAACTCCAGCTCCTGGTGGAGGTTCTGTTTCATCATATGTTGGTGCACTAGGTACATCTTTAGCAGGGATGGTTGCTAATCTTTCTTGTAATACGAGAGGATGGGAAAATAAAGTTGAAACATTTAGCGATAAGGCTTATCAAATTAACCATCTTAGAGAAAAATTATTATCTCTTGTTGATGAAGATGCTTATTCATTTAATAGTATAATGGATGCATATAAGTTACCTAAAGATTCAGAAAAAAATAAAAAAATTAGATCTAAAGCAATCAAGGATGCTACACTTTATGCTGCTCAAATACCTTTAAATATAATGATTGAGTCATATAATGCTTATGATACAATTGAGTTTTTAGCAAAGAAGGGAAATCAAAACTCATTATCTGATTCTGGTGTTGCTTGCTTGTGTGTTCATACAGCTATTCATGGAGCTTATCTTAATGTAAGAATTAATTTAAAAGATGTTACTGACGGGGAATATATAATGAATGAGGCAGAAGAGGTTTTAAAAAANTCTNANNNNANAAAAGAAAAAATNATGAAATTGGTAGAAGATAAATTATAATTTNTACNTTTAAATAACTTTANAGNNATGCANGANTTTAATGAATTTTTAATNTTTATNGATCAGTANNTAGGNAGCTCNTCTTGGTTTGTNCCNTTATTACTNGGTACNGGNNTNTTNTTTACNTTCTATNTAAGNTTTCCACAGATAAGATATTTTANTTTTGCTNTAAAAGTAGTTAGAGGAANATTTGATAANAAAGATGATCAAGGTGATACNTCTCATTTTCAAGCNCTTACNACTGCTCTNTCTGGAACTGTNGGNACAGGAAACATTGCTGGTGTAGCNTTTGCNATTCATCTTGGNGGNCCNGCNGCTTTNTTNTGGATGTTNGTTACNGCTATGGTAGGTATGACAACAAAATTTGTAGANGTTACCNTATCNCATAAGTATAGAGAAAAAATTTCTGATGGTTCTATGTCAGGNGGACCAATGTATTTTATGAAAAATGCTGATTTTAGANTNTTNGGAAAAAAAGTTGANNTAAAATGGGTTGGAATATTATTTGCNTTTGCAACTGTTTTATCTTCTTTTGGNACTGGGAGCTTACCTCAGATCAATAGTATATCAAATTCAATGTTTTCTTCTTTTGGTATTGATAAAATGCTTACTGGTGGAATTCTAGCTATTCTTTTAGGGATTGTAATTATTGGTGGAATTAAAAGAATTGCAAGTATTACAGAAAAATTGGTTCCATTTATGGCTGTTGTATACATCATTGGAGCTTTTTCAGTTATTATATTTAACTATCAAAATATTGTTCCTTCATTTATCTCAATATTTGCTGAAGTTTTTTCTGGAAGTGCAGCAGTAGGAGGTTTTCTTGGTGCTTCAATCTCTTTTGCAATTTCTAGAGGTGTAAATAGGGGATTATATTCAAATGAGGCTGGTCAAGGTTCAGCTCCAATTGCCCATGCTTCTGCAAAAACAAATGAACCTGTTTCTGAAGGACTTGTAGCCATATTAGAACCTTTTATTGATACGATAATTATTTGTACAATTACAGGTTTAGTTTTATTATCATCTGGAGTATGGAATGAAAAACATGAAAATACATTTGCACAAGCTGATCTTATTTTTCTAGATAAAGTGTATAGCGAGGATAATGAAAATAATGTTAAAGATTTATTTAATTACCTGAATGGAAATAGTGGTATTTCAATGTATAATGGAAGTATAGATGTAATTGACGGAAAGTATTCTCAAGAAATATCTATTCTTCACGCTAGATCTATAGCTGAAGATATTTTATTCTATGATAATAACGAAGATATTTTCAATGGTACTCTAGATATAATTGATGGGAAAGTTCAAAATGATATAATTGTAAAAGGTAAATCTTTAGTACATAGTGCACCATTAACTGCAATTGCTTTTGATAGAGGATTTTTCGGTAATTATGGTAATTATATTGTGAGTATCGGTCTTTTATTGTTTGCTTTTAGTACTGCTATTTCTTGGTCATATTATGGAGATAGAGCAATGACGTTTTTATTTGGTGCTGGATCAGTACTATATTACAGAATAATTTATGTTATTGGATTTTTTGTTGCATCATTTGCTGATACAACGGTTATCTGGAATGTGTCGCTTATTACAATAGCACTGATGACTGTTCCTAACTTAATTGGATTGTTATGGTTAAGAAAAGAAGTAAAGTCAACAATTAGTAAGTATTGGATTGACTTTAAGAAGGAATGGCCAAATGAAAAGACTCCAGAGTAAATTATTCTAGTTTCTTATCAATTTCATTAATTATATTTTCGATTTTTTTGTAAGCGTCTTTATTTTCTGAGGTTTGACCCTTATTATCTTCAAGTTCTACAGAAAGTTTAAATGCAATCATTGCTAGAATATCTTGCAAGTCATCAATATTCATTTGACTTTTTATCTCTGATATTCTCTTATTTAGATCTTTACCAATATTTCTAATTTTTTGTTCATCTTCAATAGGAACTTTCATAGGATAAGACCTATTTCCAATTACTAATTTTATTGAGAGGTTTTCCAAATTATTCTTTTATATTATTTATTAAAATATCCAATTCCTCAATTGTAGAATCTATCTCTTCTTTTAGGTTTGATTTTTCATCTGATGTGAGAACTCCTAAGTTTTTATCTCCTGTGTTATTAAATTTGTATAAGATTAAGTCAATTTCTTTATCTGTGATTTCTTTTTTTAAATTCTCATTTATTGCCTCAAGTTTCTTGAATTTAGTAATGAGAATAGAAAATTTATTTTCTAACTCAATAATTTTTTTATTTAGACTATCAGGCATATTATTTTCTAATTTCTGCTTTTAAATCTTTTTCAAATCTCATAATTAAATTCTCCATAGTGCTATTAATAATTTTATCTTCTAAAGTTTTATTATCATCATGAAGAACAAATCTTAACGCATAGGCAATTTTATCTTTACCAATTCTATCTCCCTCATAAATATTATATAAGGAATAATTTTTAATTATTTTTTTTCTGTTCTGATCGATTATAGTAGAAATTTCAGAAAACTTCTGATTTTTTGATAAAATAATTGATAGGTCTCTTTTTACCTCAGGAAACTTAGAGATTTTAGTGAATGTAAATTCTTCTTTTATACACGTTAAATAATTTTCCCATAATATTTCAGCGTAATATAGTTTTTGACCAATTTCAAAAGTCTTAAGAAGACTTTCTTTTACTTCTCCNATTTTACAAATCACTTTTTTATCCTGAATTATTTNAATNCAATTAATTAGTGATATTGATTNNANCTCTTTGACTTTATAATTATTNATATTACCTAAAATCAAGATTTTATNTATAATATTTTTAATATCAATAAATGATACTTCCTCAGAATTACTNTAAAAGTGTTCATCCTTATTAAGTCCTGTCATGTACAGTCCAAGCTTTTTTGTTTCAATGAATTTATTATCATTTCCTTGACTGTATACCTTATCAAATTCAAAAAATTTGAGATTGTTTTGTTTTCTATTAAGATTATAGCGAATAGATTCTAGTCCAGTGAACAAAAGGTTTTGTTTTAAAATAGCGTGCTCATCACTAAGTTTGTTAACCATTTCAATGGTTTTTGAGTCATCCCAAGAGTCATTTTTTGAATGTTTAAGTGAAGTGAGAGAGTTTGTAGTTATTTCATGAAATCCAGAGCTCACAAGCGTGTTCATAACTTTTGATAGTATATTGTTTTCGTATGATCCTGTACTCTCATCAGATAAAAAATCACTTTGATTTTTAGATGATGTTTTTATATTGTTATAACCATAAACCCTTAATATTTCTTCAATTATATCTGCTTCTCTTGTAACATCAACTCTGTATGGAGGTACATCTGCTAATACCTTATTTTTTTTCTCTTCTACTTTTATATCTAATAGAGTAAGTATTTCATTTATTCTTTTGGTATCTATATCCTGTCCTATTAAGCTATTGATTCTATCATAGTCAATCTCAATTTTTCTATTTTCTATCTTATTTGGGTAAACATCATAAATATCTGATATAACATCTCCTTCACAATATTTATTAATAAGAACAGAAGCAAACTTAAGAGCAAATACTGTAATATTTGGATCAATTCCTCTTTCAAATCTGTAAGATGCATCTGTTTTAAGGCCGTGGTTTAAGCTAGATTTTCTTATATCAGAAGGATTAAAATAGGCGCTCTCTAAAAATATAGTTTTTGTCTTTTTAGTTACTCCAGAGTTCTCTCCTCCAAATACTCCTGCTATGCACATTGGCTTATTTTCCCCGTCACAAATCATCAAATCATCTTCTTTAAGTTTCCTTTCAACTCCATCTAGTGTAATGAATTTTTCATTTTTATTTCCGTATCTAACTATTATTTTTTCTTTGGATACTTTATCATAATCAAATGCATGAAGAGGTTGTCCTAGGCTATGTAAAACATAGTTTGTTATATCTACTACATTGTTTATTGGATTTATACCTATAGATATAAGTAAGTTCTTAATTTCAGACGGAGACTCATTAATTTTAATATTACCAATAACACAGCCTGCGTATCTTGGGCATGCTAATGATTCTTGTACATCAATTTCAAATTTTTTATCATTTGAAAAATTAAATTTTTTGATGTCTGGTAAAATAATTTCTCTTTTTTGAGATGCTTTAATATCTCTTGCTACACCAAGATGTGATGCTGCATCAGCCCTATTTGGTGTTAGTGAGATATCATACACAGTGTCTGAAATTAAATCAAAATAGTTTATTGCTTTATCTCCAACTTTAGCTTTATCTGTTAAAACTATAATTCCAGAATGTGAATTTCCAATTCCAATTTCATCTTCTGCACAAATCATTCCATTAGATTCTATATCTCTAATTTTTGCTTTTTTAATTTCAAGTATCTTTTTTTCAGTATTCTTGATTTTGGTTCCAGATTTAGCAACTACGACCTTCTGTCCGACTTCAATATTTTCTGCTCCACATATTATGGAAAGGCTTTCACCCCCTGTATTTACCTTAGTTATATTTAACCTATCAGCATTAGGGTGTTTTTCTATTGCCGTTATTTCACCAACTATTAATTTACTTAAAAAGTCTTTATCTGGTTCAAAAGAAATAATTTCATCTACTTCCAGTCCAACTTCGGTGAGAATTGATTCTAAATCCTCTGGATTTTCACTTATTTCTATGAATTTTTTTAACCAGTTAAGAGAGATTTTCATTATTAATAAAGTTAATCAATAAAATTAGAGAAAATTGAGATTATTAAAGGAGAAGATTCTATTTATTTAGTTAATTTTTCTCCAGCTAATATTTCCATATCAATATAATTTTCAGAAGATGGTATGGGGCAGCTGTATTCTTCATTATATACACAGTAGGGGTTATAAGACTTATTAAAATCAAGCTCAATTCTTTTAGCATTTTCAAATTCAATATCAATATATCGCCCCCCAGGATAAGTAGATGTTAAATTCGTTTTATCTAAAAAACAAAAAAACAAATCCCCCTTATTAACACCCTCTAAATATTTATAAACTGGCAATGAATATTTTGATCTTCCTAATTTAAAACTAAGGTCAGCAAAATCTAAAAACCTTTCAATACTACCTGTTGAGGTAGCTAAAGTAATTGTATCTGTATTCACATTTTCAGAAACTACAGCTATTACCTTAAAGTTAACATTAGGATCGTAATATGATAATTTATATCCTGAACCTTTAAGTGGAGATGATGAGGAATTATTTAAGAAATCATTTCTTTCTTTCCTATA
>NZVP01000015.1 GCA_002697405.1 Flammeovirgaceae bacterium | reverse complement strand
AGAAAATTAGATTAAAATGCCTAAAGAGATAAAGCTTTGTTTAGTATACAGAGATATGTGGCAATCTTCTGGAAAATATATGCCTAATGCTAATCAACTAGTTAAAGTTGCTGAGCCAATAATTAATATGGGTTGTTGGGATCGAATTGAAACTAATGGTGGTGGATTTGAGCAAATTCAACTTTTAGCTGGAGAAAATCCTAATGAGGTATTAAGAAAATGGACAAAACCTTTTAATGAGGTTGGGATTCAAACTCAAATGTTAGAAAGAGGGTTAAATGCACTAAG
This sequence comes from Flammeovirgaceae bacterium, assembly GCA_002697405.1. Lineage (GTDB taxonomy): Bacteria > Bacteroidota > Bacteroidia > Cytophagales > MED-G16 > MED-G16. The sequence continues at coordinate 35,449 of NZVP01000015.1, read as the reverse complement.
TATGTCTCCTGTTTCTAAAGATGTAAGGGAGTTAATGTTTTCTGTAAAAAAAAAGCAAGGAACTGATATTGCAAGATCTTTTGATGGTTTAAATGATATTAGAAATTTAAAACTATCTATTGAATATGCAAAAAAAGCTGGTATGGTTTCTCAATCATGTCTTTGTATAACCCATTCTAAATTACATACAGTTGACTATTATATTAATCTAGCAAAACAACTTATTGAACTTGGAACAGATGAAATTGCAATTAAAGATATGGCTGGTATAGGAAGACCATCATCATTAGGCAAAATTGTTAAAGGTATTAAAAAATATAATCCGAATATTTTAGTTCAGTATCATGGTCATTCTGGCCCAGGCTTTTCAGTTGCTTCATCTTTAGAAGTTGCCCGCTGTGGAGCAGATATTATTGATGTTTCAATGGAACCTTTATCATGGGGTACTACTCATGCGGACTTATTAACAGTTCATGAAATATTAAAAGATGATGGGTTTATTATAAAAGATTTCGATAGAAAGTCTTATATGCAAGTTAAAAGTTTAACTCAAGAGTTTATTGATGATTATTTGGGTTTATATATTAACTCTAAAAATAGGCTAATGAATTCTCTTTTGATAGAATCTGGGTTACCAGGAGGAATGATGGGAAGCCTAATGAATGATCTAGAAAAAAGTCATATTAGTATAAACAAATGGCTTATTAGGAATAAAAAGTCTGAAATTAGTATTGATGATTTATTCTCTTCTCTGCTGGATGAGGTAAAATATATTTGGCCAATTATGGGCTATCCTCCTTTGGTTACTCCATATAGTCAATATGTCAAAAATGTTGCTATTGTTAATGTAATGAATAATATAAAAGGAAAAGAGAGATGGAGCTTAATAGATGATAATACATGGGATATGCTTTTAGGTAAATCTGGAAAACTTCCTGGAGTTCTAGGAGATGAAATTATTAAATTATCTAATAAACTTGGAAAAGAGTTTTATGAAGATGATCCTCAAGATCTTGTTAAAGATGTTTTAGAAAAAAACAGAAAAGAGATGAAAAAAAATAATTGGGATTTAGGAAAGGATGAAGAGGAATTATTAGAATTCTCTTTACATAAAACCCAATATATTGACTATAAAAATGGAGAAGCTAAGAAAAAACTAATTAATGATATTAGTTCAAAAAAACAATCAGAAGTTTTAGTTAAAGAATCAGTTTCAGAAAATAAAAAAGAAATTATAACAATTGACGATATAAACTATGAAGTTGAGTATTCTATAAATAATGAAATAGATTTTGATTCTAAAGAGGATTCTGTTAAAGGTAATAAGATTTTATCTCCAATAGAGGGTAGAGTTTTTCTTGCTAAAGATCCAAAAGAAAAATCTATAAAGGTTGGAGATAGTGTTAATAAAGGAGACGTAATTTGTTATATTGAATCAATGAAAGTAATTAACGCCATAAAATCAGAATTTTCTGGTGAAGTAATTAAGATATGTTTTAAAGATGGAGATGATATTTATGATGATGATATTTTATTTATAATTAAATAGTGTGATGAGTTTTTTTGAAAAAATTATTGATATGACAAGTGTAAATGAGTTGATGACAGAACCATTTTATTTATTAATGATATTGATATCTATTTTTCTGCTATATCTTGGAATTGCAAAAAAATATGAACCATTACTTTTAGTGCCAATTGGATTTGGCATTCTAATTTCAAATATTCCTGGATCAAACCTTGGTGTAGTTAAAGTTGATGAGAGTTTAGGCTTACTTGAAATTGCTCAAAATTATGGTATTATTAATTTTCTATATTATGCTCTAATTAAAACTGGCTTTTTACCCCCACTTATCTTTATGGGTGTTGGCGCTCTAACAGATTTCGGACCAATGTTAAAAAATTTACGACTGGTATTTTTTGGAGCTGCAGCACAAATTGGAATTTTTTCTGTTCTAATTATTGCTAGTTTAATTGGTTTTTCAAACCAAGAAGCTGCTTCTTTAGCTATAATAGGAGGCGCAGATGGGCCAACTGCTATATATACCTCAATAGTTCTGGCACCTCACTTATTAGGACCTATTGCAATAGCAGCATATTCATATATGGCATTAGTACCTGTTATTATACCTTTTATTGTAAAGTTTACGGTAACTAAGAGAGAAATCTTAATCAATATGAAGGAACAAGATGAAAAATTTCCAAGCTCTAATGAAATAAAAAACTTATCAAAAATTAAAATTATATTTCCAATAGTGATGACTATTGTTGTATCATTAATAGTCCCTTCTTCAACACCTTTAATTGGGTTTTTAATGTTTGGGAATCTAATTAAAGAAATAGGATCTACTACCAATAGATTATCGAAAGCTGCATCTAATAACATTCTAAATACTAGTACAATTTTTCTGGGGTTATCTATTGGCGCAACTATGACGCCTGATTCTTTCTTGAACACCCAAACAATTGGAATTATTGTTGGTGGCTTATTTGCTTTTGTCATTTCAATAATTGGCGGTATTATGGCTGTTAAGATATTTAATCTAACTACAAAGAAAAAAATTAATCCATTGATAGGTGCTACAGGACTTAGTGCAGTCCCAATGGCTAGTAGAGTAGCTAATGAGATAGCTATTAAGCATGACCCAAAAAATCATATTTTACATTATGCAATGGCAAGTAATATTTCTGGTGTAATCGGTTCAGCAGTCGCAGCAGGAGTATTAATATCCTTCTTAGGTTAAAATTTAAATCAATTTTTCTAATTCTTTAATATTTTTAATTATTGTAATCTCTTTATATATATCAGAATATAAAAAGTTATTTTCTTTCATTACTTGAAATTGATTAAGTAGAAAGTCATAATATCCATTTAAATTCAGAACAAATATCGGTTTGTTTTTTATCCCTAAAATTTTCCATGTTAATATTTCAGAAAATTCTTCAAGTGTACCTATACCACCAGGCAGTACTATAAATGCGTCGGAAATATCATACATTTTTTTCTTCCGTTCATGCATAGTCTCTACAATTATAAGTTTTGAAACATCTTCATTTATAATTTCTTTTTTTGATAAAATTCTAGGGATAATACCAGTAACATAACCTCCTCCGAGCAAAATGGTATCGGCAATAATACCCATTAGCCCAATTTTAGCTCCTCCATAAACTAAATCTATTTTTTTATCTATTAGGAGCTTTCCGAGAGTTTTAACTTCATTCTCTATTTCATTATTATTATTTGGTTTATTTGATCCACAAAAAACACATATTTTCCTGACCATTTAATAATCTCTTATTTTGTAACTTTGTATCTGAAGTTGTAATCTATTGGAATTTTTTTATAATTTTTCTTTTGACTCAATAATATTCCTATCTGCATATTTAATTATATGTATATCTTCTTTTTACCTAAGCTCATACCTTAAAAAATTAGGTTTACCACTAGTAACAGGATTAATAATTGTAGGTGTAATTATTGGACCCAATTTCTTAGGTGTAATCAGTGATATCATTATCAAAGAAATAGATTTCATATTTGATGTATCATTAGGCTTTATAGCATTTGCAGCTGGTTCTGAATTGTTTTTTAAAGAAATTAAATCAACATTTAATAGTATTAAGTGGAATACAATAAGTAGTATTTTAGTCACGTTTTTTATTGGTTTTGTACTGGTTTTAATCTCTTTTTTGACACTTCCATTCTTTGATGAAATTCAGTTTAATATCAAAATTTATTTATCTCTTCTATGTGCTTCAATTTTTGTTGCCAGGTCACCAGCTTCTGCTATTGCAGTAATTAATGAGTTAAGAGCAAAAGGTAAATTTACTTCAACGTCAATGGGTGTTTTATGTCTTTCTGATTTTGGTGTTATTTTATTATTTGCTATTATATTTTCATTAATTAAATCAATAGATTCTGGCTCCCTAGAAATTTTGAATTTACTCCTTATCTTATTTGAAATTATTATTTCAATATTCATTGGTTTTGTTTATGGATTTATTCTTAACATTTTTCTGAGTGTTAGCATCAATAAATTCATCAAGTATTTCTTATTAGTAATTATTGGATTTACTTCATTTATTTTCTCTGATTATATCAGAGATATTTCATTTTCTGCTATTAATAAAGAAATAATATTTGAGCCATTATTAATTTGTATGGTATCGGGCATATTTGTAATTAATAAAACAGATAAAAGGTTAGAGTTTTTAGATTTTATTCAAGTATCTGGAAAATACATTTATGTAATTTTTTTCACACTTATAGGAGCTTCACTAAATATATTTTTAGTTATTCAAGTTTTTCAGTATGCAATTTTATTTTTTTTAATAAGAATAGTTTCGCTTTTTGCTGCTTCATATATTGGGGGTTACTTTGCAAAAGATCCTTTAAGTTATAAATTATTGGGTTGGACACCTCATATTACTCAAGCTGGTGTTTCTTTAGGCTTAATTCAACTTATTCAAAAAGAATTTTATTACTGGGATAATGAAATTATCAGTCAAGTTTCAATAATATTAATTTCTTCAATAATAATTAGTCAATTTTTTGGACCTCCTATATTTAAGTGGGCTCTTAACTATTTAAATGAAACAAATAGAAGAAAACAAATTTCTATTGTTAAAAAAAAGAGAGCAATAATTTTTGGACTAGAACCCCAATCTTTATCGCTTGCATCTCTCTTAAAATCTCGAGATTGGATAGTTGATATTGTAATTTTTGACACAAATAAACCTCATAAGGTTCCAGATGGAATAAATCAGATGAAAATAGATAATATAGATAAATATAATTTTGATAAAATTGACTATGCAAATGCAAACTCTATAATCTGTTTCAGTTCAGATGATATAAATGAAGAAATTTGTAAATTATCACATTCGACATACGGCAACAAGAATCTTATAGTAAGAATAAATGATTACTTAAAAGTTGATCTTTTTTCAGATTTTAATATAAAGCTTATTCATCCATCAGATGCAATTATTAATTTAATTGATCAGTATGTAAGATCTCCTCTTGGAACTTCTATATTTTTAGGAAAAGAGAAAGACAAAGAAATTAGAGATATAAGATTACTTAATGATAAAATTTCAGGCTCTCTATTAAGAGACCTTAAACTACCACAAGATATTTTGATGTTATCGATTAAAAGGAATGATGAAATAATTCTTAGTCATGGCTATACTAGGCTATTAAAAGAAGATATTATTACTTTTTTAGGCTCTAAAAATAGTTTAGATAAATTAACATTAAGATTTGATAGTTAGTTTAAAAAAAATTGTAAAGTTATATTTGTCGAATGGATAATAATGATATACTAAAGAAAGTTATTTCTCACTCAAAAGCTAATGGGTTCATTTATCAATCTAGTGAAATTTATGATGGCCTAAGNGCTGTATATGATTATGGTCCATATGGTTCGGAACTTAAAAATAATTTAAAGGATTTTTGGTGGAAGTCAATGACTCAACTAAATGATAATATTGTAGGTATTGATTCATCAGTTTTTATGGATCCTATGACTTGGAAAGCATCAGGACACNTAGATGCATTTAATGATCCTCTAATAGATAATAAAGATTCAAAAAAAAGGTATAGAGCAGATGTTTTAATAGAGGATTATATGTCAAAAATTAAATCTAAAATTGACAAAGAAATTAAAAAAGCAAGTAAAAGATTTGGAGAAAAGTTTGATGAGAAAGTTTTTAGAAAAACTAATGAAAGGGTTTTAAAATATTCTCAAAATATTACAGAGATAAATAAAAAAATGAATGANTGTTTAAAGTCAAATGATCTTAAAGGCTTAAAGAACTTAATAATTTCTTTAAATATTAATGATCCAGTTTCTGGAACATCTAACTGGACTGATGTTAAACAATTTAATTTAATGTTTTCAACGGAAATAGGATCTTCAAGTGAATCTTCAAAAAAAATATATTTACGACCTGAAACAGCGCAAGGAATATTTGTTAATTTTTTAAATGTTATTAATTCAACTAGAGTTAAAATTCCATTTGGTATTGCTCAAATAGGAAAAGCTTTTAGAAATGAAATTATAGCAAGACAATTTATTTTTAGAATGAGAGAATTTGAACAAATGGAAATGCAGTTTTTTGTTGAGCCNGGTTCAGAGATGGAATGGTATGAAAATTGGAAAGAGAAAAGAATGAATTGGCATTATGCCTTAGGATTAGGGAAAGAGTCATATAAATTTCATGACCATGAAAATTTGGCCCATTATGCAAATGCAGCTTGTGATATAGAGTTTAATTTCCCAATGGGATTTAAAGAGCTTGAAGGTATACATTCCAGAACTGACTTTGATTTAAAAAATCATGAGAAGCATTCAGGTAAAAAATTAAATTATTTTGATCAAAAATCAGGATCAAGTTATATTCCATATGTTGTTGAAACCTCAATTGGTTTGGATCGTCTATTTTTATCAGTTATGTCNTCATCTCTTAAAAATGAAAAATTAGCTGATGGTTCTGAAAGAACAGTTCTAAAAATTCCATTTGAGTTATCTCCGGTTAAAGTTGCTGTAATGCCTTTATTAGCAAAAGATGGACTATCTGAAAAAGCAGTAAAAATATATGATGACTTAAAAGTTCATTTTAATGCTCAATTTGATTATAAAGATTCAATAGGAAAAAGGTATAGAAGGCAAGATGCTATTGGAACTCCATTTTGTATTACTATCGATTACGAGTCTTTAGAAGATGACTCCGTAACTATTAGAAATAGAGATACTATGAAACAAGAAAGAATTTCAGTGAAAAATCTAGTAAATCACATTGATGGCTTTGTATCTATCAATAATTTATTAAAGAAACTTTAATGGCAGAAAAATTCTCACATTTTGTTTTAAATAACAGAAAGCTTTTTATTTTCTTAATTCTTATATACACGATATTTATGGGGTATAAAGGCCTCGAGGTGGAGTATAATTATGATTTTTCTCAAACGGTTCCAGACACAGATGAAGATATGATGTATTATAATTCCTTCAAAGAAACCTTTGGTGAGGATGGGAATGTTTTTGCTATAGGGTTAAAAGATTCATCAATTTTTGATCTTGAAAAGTTTAATTTATATAGTGCATATGTTGATGAAATTGAAAATATATATGGTGTTAAAGGNGTTTTAGGCTTACCAAAATTACAGGNACTTAAAAGAAATNATNAAAAGAAAAATTTTAATTTCATTAATATATTTAGTCCTCTNCCAACTACTCAGTTTGAATATGATAGTTTACTNAGNGAGATAAAAAACGAAAAGTTTTACGAAGGAAAAATATTAAATGAAGAAGGNGCTCTNACTTTGNTNGTGACAATTGATAAAAATGTTTTAAACTCAGAGAGTAGAAATAAACTAATGAATGATTTAATTTCTACTAGTGAACAATTTAGAACNANATCAGATATAAAACTTCACTATGCTGGNTTACCTTATTCAAGGTATGTTCTTGCTGAAAGTGTGAAGAAAGAGTTGACTAGGCTTCTGATAATATCTGTTGTCGTTTTAGGTATAATTTTATTTATTTTCTTTAGATCAATTGATACTGTTTTAATCCCATTAATAATTATAGGAATNGTTGTTACATGGGTATTTGGAACTTTAGCTTTATTNGGATTTAAAATTACCTTATTAACTGGTTTGCTTCCTCCTATTATCGTTGTAATTGGGATTCCAAATTGTGTTTATATGTTAAATTATTATCATTTTTCAATTGAACAACTAAAAGATAAGAAAAAGGCAATTGTAAATGTTATAAAAACAATTGGCTTAATTACCTTAATCACTAATTTAACAACAGCTGTAGGGTTTTTTGTTCTTGCTACAACAGATATAAAAATATTAACTGAATTTGGAATTGTTGCTGGAATAAACGTTTTAGCTACTTTTTTTGTAAGTATTTTTCTTTTGCCATCTATTTATTTAGCTCTTCCTAAACCAAAAAGCAAACAGGTTAACTATTTGAACTATACTTTTATAGGTTTTTTAATTAATACATTTAGAAAAATATCTTTTAATTATAAGGGAAGGGTTTTTCTTATTTCNTCTGTTATTTTATTGTTATCTTTTTATGGGTTGTCAAAAATTAAATCAGTTTCATTTCTAGTTGACGATGTTCCTGCTGAAAGTTCTTTGATGAAAGATTTAAAATTTTTTGAATCAAATTTTTCTGGTGTGATGCCACTCGAAATTGTAGTTGATACAAAAATGAAAAAAGGTGTTCAAAATCTTAGTTTGTTAAGACAGGTAGATAAACTAGAAAGCTTTATGGAAGATAAGGAGTATGTATCTTCACCTATATCATTAGTTACATTTATTAAAGCTTCTCGACAAGCATATTATAANAATAATCCCTCCTTTTATACATTGCCAAATAATAGAGATAAAAATTTTATTTTTAGATATATATCTGATGGATATGAAGATAATGTTTCAAATGATAATCTGTCAAAATCTTTTGTTGACTCAATTGGACAAAAAATGAGAATATCATTAAATGTTGCTGATTTAGGNTCTTTAAAGCTGGACTCNGTTGTCAAAAATGTTTTCGGTCCTGAAATAGAAAAAATATTTTCTAAATCTAAAGCCGAAGTTCAGATGACAGGAACAACATTAATATTTATTAAAGGCATAAATTTTTTAGTTGAAAATTTACTTCAGAGTATGTTATTAGCATTTATAATTATTAGTATAATAATGTCTTTATTATTTAAAAATTTTAAAATGGTTATAATTTCATTAATTCCAAATGTAATTCCNCTTATTATAGCAGGAGGTATTATGGGATATTTTAATATTCCATTAAAACCAAGCTCAGCTTTAGTATTCAGTATTGTTTTTGGTATTTCAGTTGACTACTCTATACACTTTCTTGCCAAGTTTAAAAATGANTTNCAAACTAAAAGCTTAGAAGAATCTATTATTAATACAATTAATCAAACNGGTAGATCAATGATTTTCACTTCATTTATTCTCTTTTTTGGTTTTATAATTTTCGCATTTTCTGATTTTGGAGGAACAATTGTTTTGGGAGTTTTAACATCTATAATTTTATTTGTTGCTATGATTACTAACCTAACTTTGTTACCTAGTATAATTTTACATTTTTATAAAAAAAATTAAATGGGAAAAAGAAAGTTTAACGAGGAGAGTTCTATTAATTACTATGATATAAGTAAAAAGATAATTGATTATTGGAATTCAAATAAAATATTTGAAAAATCAATTAACACTAGACCTAAAAATAAAATTTTTCCTTTTTATGAAGGACCACCTTCTGCTAATGGAATGCCTGGTATACATCATGTTATGGCAAGAACTATTAAAGATATTTTTTGCCGATATAAAACATTAAAAGGATATAGGGTTTATAGAAAAGGTGGATGGGACACTCATGGTCTTCCAGTTGAACTTCAAGTTGAAAAAAAATTAGGAATAACTAAAGATGATATTGGCAGTAAAATTTCAGTTGAAAAGTATAATGAAGAATGTAAAATTGCTGTCATGCAATATAAGGAGGCATGGGAAGAATTAACAGAGAGTATTGGTTACTGGTTGGATATTGATGATGCTTATATCACTTTTAAAAATAATTACATTGAGTCTATATGGTGGTCATTAAAGGAATTATATAATAAAGGCCTATTATATAAAGGCTATACCATTCAGCCTTTTTCTCCTGCAGCTGGTACAGGATTAAGTTCTCATGAGCTTAATATGCCTGGTGCATATAAAGATATTAAGGATACTTCTTTGACGGCTCAATTTAAAATAGAAAATAATTCAAAATCATTCGATATCATAGGAAAGAATAGTTGCTATTTTTTAGCATGGACGACAACGCCATGGACTTTACCTGCTAATAATGGTTTGGCCGTAGGTATAAAAATTGATTATGTCCTTTTAGAAACCTTCAATAAATATACAGAGAAGAAAATCAATGTTATTCTTGCAGAAAAATGTATAGAAAAATTTTTTGATATAAATAATCAAAAAACTGAGGGTGATATAGTTTTTAATAAACAAAAAATTGAATATAAAATATTAAAATCAATTAAAGGCAATAGACTTGTAGGTCTAGATTATGAGCAATTAATGCCATATGTTAATGCTGAAAAGCCAGCTTTTACTGTAGTTAATGGGGATTTTGTAACGACCGAAGAAGGAACAGGAATTGTACATATAAGTCTTACTTTTGGCTCTGATGATTTTTTTGTTTCAAGAAAAAATAATTTGCCTGGTATTTTTGTAAAAAATGATAAAAATGAAGATGTTCCAATTGTTGATAAATCGGGAAAGTTTGTAGATCAAATTACTGATTTTGCTGGAATGCAGGTTAAGTCTTTTTCTGATATAGATGGTCTTACCACTGATGAGCAAATATCAATTAAATTAAAAAAAGAGAATAAAGCTTTTGATGTCAAAAAATATGAACATAGTTATCCTCATTGTTGGAGAACTGATAAACCTATCTTATACTATCCTCTCGAGTCGTGGTTTATAAATTCCACAAAACTTAAAGAAGATCTGATTAATAAGAATAAAGAAATTAATTGGCAACCGGAATCAACTGGAAGCGGACGTTTTGGTAATTGGTTAGAAAACCTTGTTGACTGGAATTTGAGTAGATCTAGATTTTGGGGCACACCACTTCCTATATGGAGAACGAAAGATGGAAAAGAAGAAATTTGTATAGGGAGTATTAATGAATTGAAATCAGAAATTAAAAAATCAGTAGAATTAGGTTTAATGAAATCTAATATCTCTGAAAATTTAGATTTACATAGACCTTTTGTTGATGATATAATTTTAGCTTCTAAAAAAGGTTATCCAATGTATCGAGAGAAAGATATAATTGATGTTTGGTATGATTCAGGATCAATGCCATTTGCTCAATATCATTATCCATTTGAAAATCAAGAAACTTTTGAAAAAATGTTCCCAGCTAAATTTATAGCAGAGGGAGTAGACCAAACCCGGGGTTGGTTTTTTACATTACATGCTATTTCTATAATGCTATTTGGTAAAGTAAGTTATGAAAATGTTATTTCTAATGGTTTAGTCTTAGATAAGGATGGAAATAAGATGTCTAAAAGACTAGGTAATGCTATTGACCCTTTTGAGGTTATAAAAAAATATGGTCCTGATGCGACAAGATTATATATGGTAATTAACTCTAATCCTTGGGATAACTTGAAGTTTGATATTGATGGTATTTCTGAGATTGTTAGAAAGTTTTTTGGCACTTTAAACAATACTTATAACTTTTTTGCTTTATACGCAAATATTGATGGTTTTACAGGAGATGAAAAGATAGTACCATATGATAAAAGAAGTTTTGAAGATAAATGGATAATAAGCAAGTTGAATTCTCTTATCAGTTTTGTAGAATTAAAGTTAGATGATTATGATCCGACTAAAGCCTCGAGAGCAATCAATAAATTTTTGAATGATGATTTAAGTAATTGGTATATAAGACTTAATAGGAAAAGATTTTGGAAAGGAGATTTATCAGAAGATAAACTTATGGCTTATCAAACCTTATTTGAATGTTTATATAAAATTTCAATTATTTCTTCTCCATTTACTCCTTTCTATTCAGAAAAATTATTTCAAAATTTAAATGAATTTAGTTTCTCAGAATCAGAGTCAGTCCATCTTTTAGATTTCCCCATTGTTGATAACAAAACAATATCAGAGTCTCTTGAAAGAAAAATGTTATATGCTCAAAGCATTTCTTCTTTAGTTCATTCAATAAGAAAAAAAGAAAAAATAAGAGTAAGGCAGCCATTATCAAAAATTTCTATACCTATAAAATCAAGTGCAATTGAAAAAGACATAAATGATGTTCAAGATATCATATTATCTGANGTTAATGTTAAAGAAATTGAATATGTATATGATAATTCAAAAGTTTTTATTAAAAAAATCAAACCAAATTATAAAGAACTAGGTTCAGTTCATGGAAAAAACATGNAATTAGTTGCTACTAGAATTTCTAAAATGTCTCAGGATGAAATTAATCATCTTGAAAATAAAAATTCGATCAATATTGAGNTAGATAATAATGAAACTATAGAACTTTCTATAAATCAAGTTGAAATTTTATTTGGAGAAATAGAGGGAAAGCAAGTTGCAAGTAATGATATGTTNACCATTGCATTAGATATTTCAATTGATNACAATTTACTTGCAGAAGGGGTTTCTCGTGAATTTATAAATAAAATTCAAAATGAAAGAAAAGAAAATAAACTTGAAGTGACAGATAAAATTGAAATTTATATTGATAACTCATCAAAAGAAATTATTTCATTTTTGTTGAAGCACAAAGGTTTCATCTGTAACGAGACTCAGGCTTTAGAACTTTATATAGACAATAATGTAGATGATTCTAAACTTATGGATATTGATATTGCTTCATTGAAAGTTGAATCTACAGTTATTAATTATAAAATTAAAAAAGTTACATAGTTATGAAATCAAAATATATTATTTTAATAATTGGCTTAATTTTTTTAGATCAGTTAGTTAAATATATTGTTCATTCTAACATGCCTTTACATACTGAGATATCCATAATTGGAGACTTTATCAAACTGTATCATATTGAAAATCCAGGTATGGCTTTTGGCATTAATTTTGATTTTAAATATACTAAACTGATTCTCTCATTATTTAGATTATTCGCATCATTTTTAATTGGATTCTATTTATTTAATTTATTAAATAAACAAACAAATCCCATTCTTTTGATTTGCATATCTCTAATTCTTTCTGGAGCAATAGGTAATGTAATTGATAGTATATTTTATGGTATTATATATGAAAATGCTCCATATAACGCTCCTTTTGCTTTATTCAATGGTCAAGTTATTGATATGTTTTATATTGATATTTGGGAAGGCTATGTAGCTGAATGGATACCTCTTATTGGAGGATCTTATCTTTCATTATGGCCAGTCTTTAATTTTGCAGATTCTTATATTTTTATTGGAGTTGCTATTCTATTATTAAATCAGAATAAACTTCAATCAGAATATTAAATAAAGTATAGATCTTCAATTAATTTATGTTCTTTATTTAATTTTCTCATTATACTTACTTTATTGTTAGTTAACTCATTTCTAAGAGGAGCTGAGGTGATTTGAATATATAGTTTATTTCCCTTCGTAAAAACTTTTTTTGTTCTTTCAAGAATTTTTATGTCTGATATTTTCTTCCACGTTTCATAAATAGTTATATCACTNAGCCCCTTCTTTATTTTGTCTTTCTCATAAAACTCTTTAGTTAAATCTTTGATAGATAACAATTTAGATCTTCTTTTATCTTTCATAAATTTTTCCCTCTTTTATTTTGAAAACTTTTAAATTTTTAATTTTCTTTTTAATCTTATTAAGTCTACTTTTTATTGAATCAGAAATAAGTATTTGATTAAAGTTATTTTTTTTTAAATAATCTAATAATATATCAATTTTTTTATCGTCTAATTTATGAAAAACATCATCAAGTAATAGAATCGGTTCTTCGGATAATTTATTATTTAAAATTTGATATTCAGTGATTCTTAATGATATAATATATGTTTTTTGCTGTCCCTGAGAACCAACTCTTTTGATTAATTTATCATTCATTGCAAATACATAATCATCATTATGTATTCCGATGTTTGTTTTTTTCGTATAGAAGTCTTTTTCTAAATATTTATCAAAGACATCGCTTTCCATGGAACTTAAAAAATTTGATGAATATTTTATTCCAAACTGAGCACTATTATTATTTAATTCTGTTGATACTTTATTAAAAATAGAATTAAAACTTTTAACCTCTTCNTTTCTTTTTTTCCCTATGTATTTATTTAAAGTAATAAGTTTATCGTCATAACTTTTTATATGATTGCTATCAATATCATTGATAGATAATAAGTTTTTTAAATATGCATTTCTTTGTTTAATTAGTCTATTGTATGCAATTAAACTATCTAAATATTTTTTGTCTATTTGAGAAAATATTTGATCGAAAAAACGCCTTCTNTTATTACTATAGTTTCTAATTAGATTTATATCATATGGATTAACAAAAACCACNGGAATTTTTCCAATATGCTCTTTTAGGTTTTTATATTTATTTCCATTTTCATAAATTTTTTTTCTGTTAGGGATTTCAAANGTGCATTTATAGAGATAATTATTTGAATATGATCCTTCAATNGTGAAGAATGANTCAGAATGNTTTATGTTGTCAGTATCTAAATTNTTAACAATACTTTTNCCATAGGATAAATAATAAATTGCNTCAAGCAAGTTTGTTTTTCCAGCTCCGTTTTTCCCATATAAAAAATTTATTTTATCATCAAAGTGGATAGTAGCTGAAATATAATTTTTAAAATTATTAATCTTTATTTTATCAATATGCATATATATTTGTGCAAAAAATAGGAACTGATTTTAATGTAAATAAATAAATTTTTATTANACAATAGTTTTTTTAAAGAGAAAATATGCCAGTTACNAAAGAAAAAAAAATTAAATCAAAGGTGAAAGAAGANTTTANNTCTTCAACCTATATGTATTGGCTTAAATCTATGCTGTTAATGAGAAGATTTGAGGAGATGGCTGGAAGATTATATGGTCAGCAAAAAATCCGAGGATTTTGCCATCTATATATAGGGCAAGAAGCATGTGCTTCAGGATGTGTTTCGGCATTAAGGGAGGGGGATAAATATATTACTGCTTATAGAGACCACGCTCATCCTCTAGCTTTAGGAACAAATCCTGANAAAATAATGGCTGAGCTTTTTGGAAAATCTACTGGTATTTCAAAAGGAAAAGGGGGGTCTATGCATATGTTTGATAAAGAAAAACATTTTTTTGGTGGTCACGGAATTGTTGGAAATCAGATACCAATGGGTGCAGGTATTGCATTTTCTGAAAAGTATAAAAAAACTGGTAATGTATGTTTGACATTTTTTGGAGATGGAGCTTTAAGAATCGGTGCTTTTCATGAAGCTGTAAATATTTCAATGTTTTTAAAATTACCGGTTATTTTTATTATTGAAAATAATGGATATGCTATGGGAACCTCGGTAGACAGAACTTCTAATGTTACAGAGCTTTATAAATCAGGGCTATCTTATAATATCCCATCTGAACCAGTTGATGCTATGAATGTTATAAAGGTCCATAGGGCAGTTGCTAAAGCTGCAAAAAGAGCACGAGACGGAGAGGGACCAACACTATTAGAATTTAGAACTTACAGATATAAAGGACATTCAATGTCAGATCCTGCAAAATATAGATCAAAAGAGGAAGTTGAAAGTTATAAAGATCAAGACCCAATTGAGCAGGTTAAAAAGATGGTTTTAAATAAAAAAATACTCAAACCTGAAGAAATAGACATTATAGATCAAAAAATTAAAGATCAAGTAAAAAAATCTGTTGAGTTTTCTGAAAAATCTCCTTATCCTGATCCCAAGGAAGCNTATACAGATATTTATGTACAAAAAGATTATCCATTTTTAAGAGAATAATTTATCATGGTAAAAATACGAAAACCCAAAAAAGAAAATAATGAGGTGCTTCCAATTGAGAATACGGATGCAATAAATGAAACCCTCAGTAAATCCGAAGAATTTATTAATAATAATAAAAATAAAATATTTACAGTATTAGGTGTAATAGTATTTCTCTTATTAGGTTTTTCTATATTTTCATATATTAAGAGTAATCAAAATAATACTGCTCAAGAAGAGATGTTTCAAGCTGTATATTATTTTGAAAAAGACAGTTTAGTTCAAGCCTTAAATGGAGATGGGAATAACTATGGTTTTTTAGAAATCATAGACGAATATGGATTATCTGATGCTGCAAATCTTTCTAAATTTTATGCAGGNGCATCATATTTAAAACTTGGNAATTATGAAAATGCTATAAATTACCTTGATGAATTTTCTTCATCAGATTTATTAATTCAGGCCAGAGCATATTCTTTGATTGGGGATGCGTANGTAGAAATTGGAGATTATGATAATGCAATATATTATTTCAAAAAAGCTTCAAANGAAAATCCTAATGAATTTTTTACTCCTAGTTATCTTCTTAAGTTAGCAATAGTGTACGAAGAAACTGGTGATTTAGAATCTGCATTAGATACATATGAAGAAATAATTGAAGAATTTAAAAACTCTCCTGAGTTTCAAACTTCTCTTAAAAATAAGTCTAGAATTGAAGGATTGCTATTATGAGTTTTAATTCTCCTATTTATTCTTCATTTGAAAGTCAGGAATTCAATAAATGTAGGGTAGGAATCATTAAATCATCTTGGAATAATAAAATCACTGATCTATTATATAACTCTGCTCATAGCTTTTTGATAGATTCAGGGGTTCAAGAGAATAATATAATCTCAAAAGTTGTACCTGGGAGTATGGAATTAGTTTATATGTCAAATTATTTATTATTAGAAAATAAATTAGATGGAATTATAGCTCTTGGATGTATCATTAAAGGGCAAACAGATCATGATGTTTATATCTCTAATGCTGTTGCTAATGGTATAACAAATGTTTCAATCAAGAACAATAAACCCGTTATTTTTGGAGTTTTAACTACAAATAATTTGAATCAAGCACTAGAGAGGTGTGGTGGAAAACATGGAGATAAAGGCTTAGAATCAGCGCAAAGCTTATTACAAATAATTAGTGTAAGTAAATCTTAATTTAGCAACATATTCTGAAGGACGTAAGCTGCTGCTCCAAATATGTATCCAATAACTGCATAAAGTGATATTTTTCTCATATACCAGAAAAATGGAATTTTCTCTAATCCCATAATAGCAACTCCAGCAGCAGAACCAATTATCAATGCACTTCCCCCTGTTCCAGCACAATATGCAAGAAATTGCCAGAATAAACCATCTTGAGCAAAGAAACCGACTCCTCCAATTTCCAATGGATACATTCCTATCGCGGCAGCAACTAAAGGCACATTATCAACAATTGCTGATAGAAGACCAATAATTAGACCAATAGTATATACACCGTTTTCTGTATCAGTTCCAATCTCATTGTCTAGAAATACTGCCATTTGTCCAAGTTGACCAGCAGCCTGAAGACTACCAACAGCAAGTAAGATTCCTAAGAAAAACAGTAAAGTTGGCACATCCATTTTTTCTAATGCATGATAGGCAGAAAAATATCTTTTATCTTCTTTATCATCTTTTCTATGTAAAAGGTCAGTTAATAGCCATAGAAATCCAAGACTTAACATCATACCCATGAAAGGTGGATAGTGAGTTACTGATTTGAAAAATGGAACAAATAGTAATCCAGCAACACCACTGTAAAAAACTATATTTC
The DNA here is from genome assembly GCA_002697405.1 of Flammeovirgaceae bacterium. Classification (GTDB taxonomy): domain Bacteria; phylum Bacteroidota; class Bacteroidia; order Cytophagales; family MED-G16; genus MED-G16. The sequence goes on along the minus strand of NZVP01000015.1, from coordinate 18,074 downwards.
TTGTTCTATCTGTTGTATGGTGTGATACTTCCATTTTGTCAGTATCTGGCCTTTTGAATGTACCTCTTACCTTAGGTGACATTATGATTAGGGGTACAACTAGACATACTAAACTTGGCATTATTAATTTAGTAATTACCTCGTAAGTAGTAATCTGATCTCCTATCCATAACATAGTAGTTGTTACGTCACCGATTGGTGACCAAGCACCACCAGCGTTTGCTGCAATAATTATCATTCCAAGAAAAAACCACCTGTCTTTTTGATCAGCTATAAATTTTCTTGTTAATGATACCATTATAATAGATGTTGTTAGGTTATCAAGAAGAGCAGAGAAGAAAAATGAAACAAAACCAAGAATCCAAAATAATTTAAGCTTACTTGTTGTTTTAATTCTATCAGTGACTACTCTAAATCCCCCGTGTATATCAATTATCTCTACAATGGTCATTGCCCCCATTAAAAAGAAAAGTATACTTGATATTTCAGATAGAATTTCAAATAATTGAACTTCAGTTACGTAATGTTGAATTATTTCTTTAGTTGACTTTCCTACACTTTCAGTAGTTTCAACTATTTCATCAGGATAAATATTTGTAAATTCTTCTTGAGCGTAATTTTTTATTTTGTCAAGCTGAACAATCTCTTCCTTTCCAAAGACATAAATCGTCCAACATAGAATCCCAGTTATTAATGCTATAGCAGCTTTATCTACTTTTAATTGATGCTCAATAGTGATACAAGCATAACCTATAACAAAAACTACAATCATTAATTCATACATATTCTAAAATAATTTATTNTCNACAATTAAGCCAGAGGANGATGAAGAACTAGATCCAGTTACNGANTTATCAATATTTTTTTTATTCAAATATCTTANTAGACCTAAAAANCCAAAAACTATAGCTTCTTTAAAAATAATTAATTTTTTACTTGGTACGGTAAAATTTGTATCAAGTTTTTTAAAATAATTTATTTTTTCTAATAAATGCTTATTTAGAGCACCACCACCAGTCAATAGAACAGTATTATTTTTTTCNTTTATAGATTNATTTAATTGGTAAGCAATNTGATTAATAAATGTTTTTAATGAATCTTCTACTTTAATATTTTTAAAAAGNGGTAAATAGTNTTTTTTTATATATANTAAATCAAGGCTTTTTGGGAAATTTCTNTTGTAGTATTCTAATTTATTTAGTTCATCAAATAAACTTTCATTGTTTTTGCCCTTTTTTGATAAAACTCCATCTAAATCAAATTCATAATTTAATTTTCTAGCAAGACTATTTAATATAATATTTCCTGGACACACATCATATCCAAAGAGATTTTTATTATTTAAAGAACTTATGTTTATTATGCCGCCTAGATTAACACAAAAATTAAAATCACTAAATAATTTTTCTTCTCCATAAGGAACAAGAGGAGCTCCCTGACCACCAAGGATAACATCAAACTCTCTAAAATTATAAACCAAGGGAATGTTTATATTATTATATATTTCAAAGGGATTTCCAATCTGATAATTTATTTTTTTTTCTGGCTCATGAAAAACAGTATGTCCATGACATGAAATTAAATCTACTTTTTCATTTGAGGTATTTATTAAATTGTTAGTTTCATTAGAAATAAATTTACCTAATTCTATATCTAATTTTTTTAAATCATAGGCATTAAGCTCTGAGCAATGTAATAGTTTATTCCTCAGTTTTGTAGTGTATATAATTTCAGAGGTACTAATCAAATTATAATTCCATTTATTCTTGGAATACCAGAAACTTGTAAGAGCTATATCTAGTCCATCACATGATGTTCCAGACATAATACCAATTACATTATATTTTTTAACATTCATTAAAATTTTAATTTTTTATTTATGAATTAAAGAATGCATCTTTGCATTCAGTAAAAAAAACCCATGTATAAAATTAGTTTTAAATCAATTATAATATACTTTTTTTTTCTAAGTAATACAGCTATAGCTCAGGTTACTACTCCATTTAGCTCTTTAATTCCTATTGGTGAAATTTATGATAATTCATTTGCTAATAACTTAGGAATGGGAGGGGTTGGTATTAGTAATGGTTCCTATTGGCATTTGAATAATCAAAATCCAGCAGCTTTAGTATATAATAGATTTACAACATTTGAGATGGGAATAGCNTCTGATGTAAGACAGTTAGTAAATAATCAGTCGAAAGATATTTCAGGAAATGGCAATATAAATTATATAGGTTTTGGAATACCTATTATCAAAGGAGGAAAATGGGTTGCTTCCTTTGGTTTTAATCCATTTAGTAATACTAATTATAAACTTTTTTCCGAAGATTTAATTCAGGGTGTTGATGGGAGTCCTACATCTGCATTAGTTAACTATAATTATGACGGCTCAGGAGGGCTTACTCAAATTTATTTTGCAAATGGAATAAAACTGAATAATGAATTTTCTTTTGGATTTAGAGCCTCATATATTTTTGGTGAAATAACTAGTAATATTGCTTCAAAAGTTTCTAATGAGCCTCAATTTTATTCCAATCTATTTGAAAAGTCATCATTTAACGATAATTCTTTTTCTGCTGGGATTTTCTATAAAAAAGAAATTAGTGAAGATAAATTCCTGAAAATTGGAGCAACTTATGATTTTGATAAGTCATTAGAGTCAAATAGATTTTCTCAATTAGAAAGAAAGATACCCAATTCATTAAGTGTTTTGGTTATTGATACATTATATAATAACAAAATTTCTCAGTTTAAAATTCCCTCATCCCTTGGGCTAGGTGTATCATACGAAATTATTGATAAGCTTTCTATAGGTTTAGAATTTAGAACTTCTTCGTGGGATAATAACAGTGGTTATTTTGATAATCCATTAAAAAATTATAAAAGATCATTTCAAATTTCATCAGGATTTGAAATAATTCCTGATGCTGAAGATGTTAATAGTTTTTTTAGAAGAGTANCATATAGAGGNGGCATAATTTTAAAAAAGTCTCCTATTNTTATNAATTCTAATCAATTAAATACTACTGCTTTAACTTTAGGAATGTCTCTTCCAGTTGGCTCTATATCTAGAGTTAATATTGGAATTGAAACTGGGAAAAGAGGGAATATTAATAAATTATCTATTAAAGAAAACTATTTAAAATTTATTGTAGGNAGCTCAATAAACAATGTTTGGTTTATTAAAAGAAAATTTGATTAATTTTATAANTATGAAAAAACTAGTTTTAATAATATTAANTATTTCATNNGCTATTAANCTTACTGCTCAACCTGGGTGGAATTGGCCTGAAAATAAAGCTGCAGCTGAAGAAAAGAATGTTTTATATACAGATTATCTCAAGCAACAAAATTGTGAGGCAGCTGCAGAGCATCTGAACTGGTTAATTGAAAATGTTCCTAATTTACATGTTTCTATTTACCAGAATGGAGTAAAAATATATAGATGCTTAATTGATAAGGAATCTGATCCAATCAAGAAAAATGAATTAGTAAATAAAGCACTATCCTTATTTGATGGTAGAATTGAAAATTTTGGAAGAGAAGCATATGTTAAAAATAGAAAGGTAACGTTTGCTTACACTTTTTACCGATCTGATAAAACTCAGTATGAATCATTATTTAATATGTTTAAAGATGCTTTTAACCTGAATGGTAATAAAATTGGCAATAGTAACCTTGTTGCTTATATGGATATAGTGAGAAAACATAAATTAACTTCTAAAAGTATATCAGATGATGAAGTTTTAGAAATTTATGACATGATATCTAAAACAATTTCATTTAAAGTATCAGATGATGCTAAAAATGAAGCTAGATACAAGAAATACCAAGATAATTTGGATAAACTTTTAACAGCAACAATTACTGTTGATTGTAATTTTGTAGAAAACACATTAGGACCTAAACTTTTAGAGTTAACCGCTGAACCAATTGATGAAGTTGCTCAAACAGATTATGAAACGTTAACTCCTGTAGACATAAAATACTCTGATGAAGTAGTAAATCTTGCAAAAAAAATATTTCAGTTGAGTATAACGGGAAAGTGTACGTCTTCAGAAATTGCTTTGGAAGCAGCTAAAATCATGTTCACAAATGAGAAAGATTTTGCTATAGCTAAATTTATTGCAGGTAGAGAACAGTCTAATAAAAATTATGAATCTTCTCTCAAATTTTACGATGAGGCAATTGAGTCAACTCAAGATAATTCTCAAAAATCTGAAATATATTTTAATAAGGCTCAACTATATGCTGTAATTGGTAATAAAATAAAATCTAGAAATAATGCTAGAACATCTATATCATTAAATTCTGGTAACACCGGTGCCTATAAGTTAATTGGTAATCTTTATATGTCTTCATATGATGATTGTAGAGAAGGAAAAAGTAGAGTTCAAGATAGACTTGTATTTATCGCTGCTTATAATATATTTAGAAGTGGAGGATTAAACACTCAAGCTAGTCAAGCACGTGAACAATTTCCTTCGATGGAGGAAATATTTAATGAAAATCTTGAGGTTGGGGAGTCAATGAATACTGGCTGTTGGATCAATGAAACGGTAACACTGAATAAGCGATAATGAAAAATTTTAATCTTGCTGAATTTATTGAAGGTGTCCCTGTTTTAAGAGTATTTGCAAAAAATCTAGCCTTAAATGCGGGTATAGCATTTGTAATACAAGATTTTTTAATTCCCTTATACACTAACTATATCTTTAATATAGTTGTAGGATTAGCAGTTTTTGGTCTAATTGCTATGGGCTACTGGTTCTTTATATTTAAAAGTAAAGAAAAAAACTTTGCTCATTTTTCATTTCAGTTATCTACAGTATGTNTAATATTATCAATTATGATTGGAGCGTTGAGTTCAGTTTCAAAAGCACTTTCATCTGATGATAGAGGAATTTTAGCATCTAATGTAGATTTTGTTGCTGATCTCCAGGACAATACTAATGTATATAATGANGATATTCAGTCNCTTGGNAGAGANATATCTAANGTTTCAANTCAATTTTCNGAATTNCANAGNGATCTTTCNACATTATCTGAACAAATCTCTTCTCAANTTTCAGAGGAAGGGGATGATCCTATCGATGANGAAGAGTTTTTAGATAAAATATCTNCATTAATNGATGAAAAAGGATTGTCTAGNGAAACNGTAATTTTNAATGAAGATGATTCAGANGAAGTTAAAGAATTAAAGAAAAATTTAGATATAGCAACNGAATTATTAAGACAAGTAACNTTAGCAAATGTAAATCTTCAGAAAAGAGATGANAATNTAGNNGAATCACTTAACTCTGATAGTNTAGTTTATTANATCGATGATTTNAANAATGATGTNAATGATCTNAGNAATTTTTCATTACAATTANTAGCNAATACTGCTCTTGCAGATTCAAGNTCTGAGTTCAATNCNTTTAAAAATGANACNAAAAANGAACTTGANGAATTCAAACTTTTTACNTCNAAAGAGNTTGANGAGATTAAANANCTAACTAAAGAANTNNTNGANGNATANAANAAAAANCCTGGNAAATCTGATAACAATTTATCNAAGGAGTTAAAAGATTTNTNNAAAGAAATGANNAAAAATAATTCNGAAGGAGGAGGTNCTTCAATNNATGAAAGTTATCTTGANGAGATAGTNGAAACTTANNANGANNTAGCAGAAAAAATTGAAAANAATTCNGTTCAAAATGATTTAANNGAAATTNGANATGAAATAGCNAACCTNTCTACTAATAATAGCNGTTCNAATATTGATCCGGCGGTTATGGAAAGAATTCAGTCAGCCCCAGGAGGAGGATCTGATAANTCTGCTGGTTTATCTGAGCTAAAATATTATATAGTTGAGTTGATGAAAGATCAAAATGAAATAAGACAAATTGTAAAAGATTTGAGAGAGATNCTGGAGAAAAGTGAGGAAAATTAATGTCTCGATTATTACTTATTTTNATTTTATTTTCTTGNTCTAGAAATGAAACTCAAAAAATTCAGGAATCATACGAAGGTCCAATAATTGAAATAAAGGATTTAAATACTTTTTTTTCAGATTCTGCTAAAGTAAGATTTAAGTTAAAATCAGATCTTTATCAAGTCTTTACATCAGGAGAAGAAATTTATCCTGACGGATTAAAAATGGATATTTATTCAAAAAGTTCAGATACAATATCTGCGATTTTTAGTGCAAATCATGTGATAAAATTTGAAGATGANAATTATTATAAAGCTACTGGAGATGTTTTATTATATAATATTAATACAAATGATGAATTAAGAACNGAAGAATTNTTNTGGTACCCAAATGAAGAAAAGTTTATTTCCGAAAAATTTGTAACTATNAAAACTGGAAATGAAGTTCATTCAGGTGAAGGTATGGTGTCAAATCAGGATTTTTCAGATTATGAAATATTAAANCCATCTGGTATAATAGAAATTGATGAAAACTAAGTATTTGATTTTAATAATCTCAATTATACTTTTTATTTATGCTTTATTTCAAAGTTTTAACTATGGTATTATAAATTCATATGTTTTTTTTATGTTATCATTTGTCTTTTTTTTCATATATAATTTCTTAAAAAAAAAATGATAGGATCATGTTTTTTTAAAAGAATGTGAATAATTAGTTATAAAAATTTAATTTTGGCATCCAAAAGATAATATATGGCAATAATAAGTACGCTTAGAGATAAGATGGGTAAATTNCTAGTTGTAGTAGTTGGCTTTTCTATTGCAGCTTTTGTTTTAGGTGATATATTGGGCCCNAATAGCTCCATAGGAAACCCAAATCAAAATATAGTTGGTGAAATNAATGGTGAGGAAATTGATNTAGTTCGTTTTAATGCNATTTTTGAACAATTATCTTACAANTTCTCNCTTAACAATGGTCGTTCTCCNAATAATCAAGAAATTGCTGGTATCAGAGACCAAGCATGGGAAAAATTAATAAATGATATTAGCTATTTTAATCAGTATAATGAGCTTGGTATTNCTGTAACTGATAAAGAATCNGTTGATATGGTTCAGGGAGATAATATTCATCCAATGATTTTAGAAGCTTTTACTGATCCTAANACAGGTGTTTTTAATATCGATAATGTTATTGGTTATCTTCAAAACTTATCAAATCAGCCTGCAAATCAACAGCAAGCATGGTTCTCGTTCGAATCTAATCTAAAGCCTATGAGATTGAGAACAAAATATGATAATTTAATTAGTTTAACAACTAATGTAAATTCATTACAATCTAAATCTGAATATTTTAATTCTTCTAGTACCAGGGATATATCCTATTATTTTGTCCCTTACTATAATATTCCTGATACCTTATTCGAAGTATCTAAGAGTGAGATGAATAATTATTTAAGAAAAAATAGTGATGACTATAAACAAGAGCAAAGTAGATCTTTGAATTTTGTTTATTTTCCACTGGAGTCATCAAGTGAAGACTCAGCATTCTATATCTCTGAAATTGAAAATATAACTTCTAGTCTAAAGTCTGAGGACATTAATGACTCAACTTTTGCTCTATTAAATTCAGATGGATTTAATCCCTATGTGAAATTTAATATTGACCAGTTACCTGAAGAGTTAAAAGATAAAGAAGTTGGATTTATTTCTGATATAGTTTATGAAGATGGAGGTATATTAGTTTATAAATTATCAGATATTGTAACTGATTCAAAGTTTAAAGCTAGAGCAAAACATATTCTATTAAAATTTAATGATCAAAATAAGCAGGATGTTAGAAATGAAGCTAACAGAATTTTATCNCTTCTAAGAAATGGTAGTGATTTTGACGAAACAGCTAGAACATATAGTGCTGACGGTTCAGCCTCTGTAGGTGGAGACCTTGGTTGGTTTTCTGAGGATATGATGGTAAAACCATTTGAAGATGCTGTATTTTCAAGAANAAGATCTGGGTTAATCCCAAGAATTATTGAATCTGATTTTGGTTTTCATATTATAAATGTAACTCAACCTAAAACAAAGAAATCATATGTAGTTACTACAGTTTTCAAACAAGTATCACCGAGTGATAATACAAGAAATAANATCTATAGAAATGCTGAAATGTTTAAAATTGATGCNTCTCAATCAAGAAGTAATTTTGNNGATCTNGCTANAGAAAGTGGTTATTNTTCACAGTCTGCTTTAGATCTTGATAAAAATTCTTCTAATATTTCTAATATAACTGATGCAAGAAATGTTGTTTTATGGGCTTATGATGATTCAAGAGACACTGATGATATTTCAGATGTTTTAGAATTAAATAATGGATATATTGTTGCACATCTAGCTGATATAAAAGATGAGGGAACAAAAAAAATTGATGACGTAGAAAATTCTATCAGAAAAAAAATTCTTGATAATAAAAAGTTTGAATACTTATCTGATATTATAACAGATTATAATACTCTAGATGAAATAAAATCTTTATATAGCAACGGTGAGATTTATAATATGTCTACTCTAGATTTCAATACAAATTCAATTCAGAATGTTGGATTTTCACCTGAAGCAATTGGTGTAGCTTTTTCTTTAAGTGAGGGAGAATTAACAAAACCTATAAAAATAGATGATGGGATTATAGTGTTGAACTTGAATAGTATTAGTCAAGCTGATTCATTAAATTCTTATAGTGATTTTGGAATATCTTTACTTCAAGCAAATAAATTTACCTCTTCACTTAAAGTTGATAAGGCTATTAAAGAATTTTCAAAAATAGAAGATTTAAGATATAAATTCTTCTAATCAATGACTGGTTCAGATAGTTTTAAAAAATCCTTGGATGAGGAGTATAATTTCCCTACTGAATATAATTTTAAATTTATTGTAGCAACTAAGGAAAAAAATAAAGTCATAGACCTTTTACCAAAAGCTAAAATTGCTGAAAAAAAATCAAGGAATGGTAAATATACATCTCTTACTATGACTTCACTTATGAAAAATTCCTCTGAAATACTTTATATTTATGAAAAAGCTTCAAAAATTAAAGGGGTTATTTCATTATAATTATGTGGACTGAATCAGATAATAAATTAAAAAGAGAATTTGTNTTTAAAGATTTCAAAGAGGCNATATCTTTCATTAATAAGATTTCTATTATTGCTGAAAAAAATGATCATCATCCCGAAATATTTAACGTTTATAATAAGGTTATAATAACATTGTGCACACACGATAAAGGTTCAATTATTACTGATAAAGATTATAATTTAGCTAATAAAATAGATGAATTATTATGANTAAAAATCATATTTTAAACATTGTTCCTACACCAATTGGAAATTTAGAGGATATTACATTTAGATCAATAGATACATTAAAAAAATCAGATTATATTTTATGTGAAGACACNAGAGTTTCNAAAAAACTATTATCAAAATATAATATAGANGTTCCTTTGNTTTCTTTTCATTCCTATAATGAACATAAAACAGTTCAAAAACACATAGATCAAATACTTAATGGTAAGAGGATATCTTTAATATCTGATGCTGGAACCCCATCTATCTCAGACCCAGGTTTTTTAATTGTAAGGGAATCTATTAATAATGATATTGAAATAAATTGCTTACCCGGACCAACGGCATTAATTCCTGCAATTGTTAATTCTGGATTGTCATCAGATAGATTTGTTTTTGAGGGCTTTCTTCCTGCAAAAAAAGGTAGAAATAAGAGATTAAATAATTTATTAAACGAAAATAGGTCTATAATTATTTATGAGTCTCCAAAAAAAATTTTAAAATTATTAAATGAATTAATTNATCTTTTTGGTGAACAGAGAAAAGCTTCCATTTCAAGAGAAATATCTAAAATTTATCAAGAAAATATAAGAGGCACATTAAAAGAATTACTTGAAAAATTTGATAATAAAAATATTAAAGGAGAATTTGTAATAGTTATTGATGGAAAGAAAAATTAAAAAATTTCTATTATTTGGTTTATTCGTTGCTTTTTCTTTTTCTCTGAAAGGAAACGAAGAAATTCAATTTTCTATAATTACAATTGGACCTTATGAATCTGAGTTATATAGTGCTTTTGGCCATAGTGGAATAAGNTATTTAGATAAAAAAAATAAAATTGATCATTTCTATAATTATGGAATCTTTGATTTTAATCAACCTAACTTTTATGTAAACTTTTTAAATGGAAAGCTGTTATATATGGTGGCAAAATATGATTATAAAACAGCAGAACAATTTTATGTTAGTCAAAATAGATACATCAAAGAACAAGTACTTATTTTAACAGNTGCAGAGAAAATCCTATTATATAACTTATTAGAACAAAATATTANACCTGAAAATAGAACCTATTTATATAATTATGTTTATAATAATTGTGCTACTAAAATTAGAGATGTTCTATCAGTAGTATATGGAGAAAATTTAGAGTTTATTTCGAANTCGGAAAATAAATCTTTTCGGGAGNTAATGGATTTATATTTAAATAATAATAGATGGGGAGATTTAGGAATTGATATTTGTCTTGGTCCTGAAATTGATTATAAAGTATCTTTTAATGAAGAAATGTTTCTTCCTGAATATTTATTTAAAGGTGTNGAAGAAGCTTCACTTTCTGGTAAGAATAAAATAGTTTCATTAACTAATACTATCAATAATAATTCGATTGATTTTGAATCTCATTTTTTTAATCCTTTTTTAGTTTTTTTTAGTTTTTTAATTCTATCAATTTATTTTTCATTTAGACAAATAAAATATGCAATTAANTATTTTTTATTTGATGCTCTCTTTTTTGTAGTTTCAGGTATGATTGGTTGCTTATTANTTTATTTATGGTTTTTTACTGATCACCTTTCATCTTTTAATTTCAATTTGNTTTGGGCTTTACCTTCTAATATGATAATTGGCATTTTATTATTAATAAATCCAGAAAANAGNTTTATTAAATGGTACATGTTTGTCTATGGTATTTTATTGACTACACTATTAATATTATGGCAGTGGATCCCTCAAAATTTAAGTGAGGTTCTCATTTTATTTATTTTAGGAATAATTATTAGACTTTTTGTCAATTATATGAGTATTTCAAAATTAAGATCATGATATGTGTCTTAAAATTAGATCCATCTCATAACCTTTATTAATTAAATGTCCAATTAGTTTGTTTCTGTNAGGCTCCTTTAATTTTTTATTGTATAGCTCTATATTTTTTTTTAAAATATTAAAATAAGATTCTTCATCTATACTTTCAATCCCTCTGTTAATTTCATCATTAGTCAAGCCTTTATTTTTTAAATGAAATTTGATTTTATTTTTTCCCCATCTATTGTTATTGTTTTTCCCTCTTGAAAATGATTTAGAAAATCTTATATTATTCAGAAAGTCCAATTCAACAAGTCTGTCAACACAAACTTTAATAATTTTATGATTAAAACTTTTCGCTTTTAGTTTGTCTTCAACTTCCTTTTTGGACCTTTCTCTATAACTACAAAATTTCATTGCTATTTGCAATGCATCATCTCTAGAAGAATCATTTGACATAACCCTTTCTATTTAAAATGCTTTTTAGAAATCTAATTTCATTTTCATTATTAAATACTCTGAAAGGGAATATTATAAACTGGACGATATTAAGTTTAAATAAAAATCCATCATCTTGAATTTTTACTTTTTTAATTGTGTCCCATTTGATGGGCATCCCTTGTTTATTATTTATTTTCATCATTATTTGATTNCTTGAAATTTCATATGATAATCTTTCAAACATATAACTACTTTGCTCTACTTGAGTAACCCCAAAAAATTGTATTAGCCAGAAAATAATATATATAAATAATGCAATGGATCCTCCAATAATCCACCATAATGAAGGAATAAAATAATGCATCCCACAAATAGCTAGATAAATAATAAAAACCCACCATTGTTCAAATAGAAGATTAAAAAAGCCCTTTTTAATGTATTGGCTTTTATTCATTTGAAATTTTTTTGTTCTAATAATCATTATTTTATATCAATTTTAAATTTTTGAATAGTATATTTTTTTTCAGTTTTAAATAGAGTTAAAAAGATTTTGTAAATATCGTTATTAGACGAATACTCAGCAAGAATATAAATTAGATTATTTTCAGAATCACCTTTATGAATGATTTTAAAATTATTTATTTCATTNTCATCATAAAAATTATCTAAAGTAGTTGATAGTTGAAACTTATTTCCTTTATAAGCTTTATCATTAATAATTATTTCAGTTTTTGAATTAAAGTAATTTGATATGTCTTTTACACTCCGAATTTCTAGTGATAATATTAGATTTTCTAATGAGCTGAAGTTAATAAAAGATATAAGTAAATAAATAAATACTGTTTTCATCAGAGATAAATCTTTTGAAAAATAATATAAATACCTAGAATTCAATAATTATTTTTACAATTATGAGTGAAAAGGTTATTCTTCTGATTATGGATGGTTGGGGTATTGGGGATAAATCTAATAAGTCAGCAATACATAAAGCAAAGACTCCTTTCTATGACAATTCTCTAAATCAATATCCACATTCAAAATTATCAGCCTCTGGAGAAGATGTTGGACTTCCTTCTGGTCAAATGGGTAACTCTGAGGTAGGTCATATGAATATCGGAGCTGGAAGAATAGTAGATCAAGATCTAATAAGGCTTAATAAATCTTTATCAAATGATGGAATTAAGAATAATAAAGATTTTTTGTATGCAGTTGATTACGCAATAAAACATGAATCAACTTTTCACTTAACTGGCCTTTTTTCAGACGGAGGTGTTCATTCTCACTCAAACCATTTATTTCTTATTTTAGATTATCTTAAAAAAACTTCGTTATCTAAAATTAGCTTACATCTTTTTACAGATGGAAGAGATTGCAGTCCTAAAGANAGCTATAATCAAATTGCTAAACTGATTTCCTATATAGATGGAACAAACATCTCAATTGCATCAGTTTGTGGAAGATATTATTCTATGGATAGAGACAACAGGTGGGAAAGAATAAAATTAGCATACGATGCTATGGTTAATGGTGTTGGAATTAATTCAAACGATATTTTGTCTTCAATAAAAGAATCATATAATGAGGGGACAACTGATGAATTTATTAAACCAATAGTATATACTAATGGTAAAGATGACCCTACCTTAAAAATTAAAAATGATGATGTTGTTTTTTGTTTTAACTACAGGTCAGATAGAATGCGTCAAATATCAAAAGTTCTTACCCAAGAGGACAATGATAATTTTGATATGAAAAAGCTAAATATAAAATATTTAACCTTAACCCAATATGACCAAAGCTTCAAGAATGTTTTAGTATTATATTCAAAAGAAAATATTAAAAATACTTTAGGAGAAGTTTTATCAAATAACTCAAAAAAACAATTGAGGATAGCTGAAACTGAGAAGTATCCACATGTGACATTTTTCTTTTCTGGTGGGAGAGAGAAAGAATTTGATTTAGAAAAAAGAATATTATGTCCATCACCTAATGTAGCTACCTATGATTTGAAACCAGAAATGAGTGCTTACGATGTATCTAAAAAATTTATCTCTGAGATAAATGAAAGATCATTTGATTTTGCTTGTTTAAATTTTGCAAATCCAGATATGGTTGGTCATACTGGTGATTTTGCTGCTGCTGTAAAAGCTTGTGAGGTAGTAGATAAGGAGGTTTCTAGAATTATAGAAGCTGCAAGAAAAAATGGATATACGATTTTATTAACAGCTGATCACGGTAACGCAGAGCTAATGAGAAATAAAGATGGTTCTCCTCATACATATCATACTACAAACCTAGTCCCTTTTATTATTTTTTCTGAAAACAATTATTCTCCTAAAGATGGTAAACTCGGTGATATTGCCCCAACAGTTCTTAAAATTATGGGGATTGATATACCAAATGAAATGTCAGGAAAAATATTAATTTAATATTAATCTTTAAAATATATTATTGCTATTTTCGTTGAAATTATAAATAACTAATAAAATATTATTATGAAATCACTTTATAATTATCTCTTTGTNTTTCTTTTTTTTTCATGTAATAGTGTTGATCCAGAGCCAGAAGCTCCATGTGAAATAGAAGGCATAGATGGAGTAGTTTGTATTGAAGTTTACGAGCCAGTTTGTGGTTGTGATAATATTACATATTCTAATTCTTGTTATGCACAGAATTCAGTTTCCTCTTGGACAGAGGGCGAATGTTCTGGGTAATTTCTTTCTTTGATTGTATCCCTTAAGTTTTTTTAGAAATTAATTTTTAAATTGAACTTTAGTTTAATAAAAAAATAATGATGAAAAATTTACTTTTAATGTTATCTGCTATTTTTATAATAGCAGCATGCTCAGCACCAACTACTAATTCAGAGATGGGAATGAGTATGGATGGTGAGCCTGAGGGCCCACACACAAGTGTTGAGTGGCAAGTATGGGCTTACTCAACCGCAGCTCCTGAATTTATTGCCGAAGGNGCAGCTGTTTATGATGCTCCAGGTGGTAATTTATTGAGGGAAGGAACTAATGGTTGGACTTGTGTTCCAGCTAATCCAAGAGGTATGTCAGATCCTGAAAATGGTTGGGTTGATCCACANGAAGCAATGCCTGCATGTGGTGANGCAGAATTTTTTAAGTGGGTAATCGCATATTTTAATGGAACTATTCCAGGTGAAGTTATGGAAAAAGATGGATACGCATGGATGTTACATGGTGACATGGGTGAAGATAATACTAAGCCTATGGTCATGAATAAAGAAGATGCAGCTGAAGGACATTGGATTGAGTCTGGACCGCACCTTATGAGAATGCCTAAGGATCCCGCATCATTAGACGGNATGACTACAGATTTTAATTCTGGAGAGCCTTATGTAATGTTTGCAGGTTCACCTTATGCACATGTNATGTATCCAGTAGGTGATTACTATANGTACCAAGATCAAAAATAATTTTTTGGTTAGATAATATTAAAGGGTATGTTATTCATACCCTTTTTTTATTGGTTCTCTGCCATAGAAGATAGAATTTCCATGAATAGATTAATAATATCCAGATATAATGCTACAGCTATATCAACTGCTGTTCCCCATGAGGCATCGCCACTAGCATTAGCTTTTTCAAGTCTATCAAAGTCATAAACTAAGTATAATACGAAAATTACAACACCCGCATAACTTTGATATAGCATCTGTTTTGGAGATTTGAATACAAAATAATTTAGTAACCTCATAACTAATAATGCAAATAGAGAAATAAAAAGAATTAACCCTAAAAAGCTAAAATCTATTGGGGATAAATAAACGACTAAAAGAGTTATAAATACAGCTGTACATGTAGATATCATTGCCTGAAAAACAACATTTTGCCATAATTGATTGTAAGGGTCATCATCAATTGCTAAAACATTATTTTTAAAGTCATCTTCAAGCTCACGCATTTTATCTGACTTTAATTCAAAATAGTTTTCCTCGTCTCCCTCGAAATAATATACTATATGTTTTTCTTCAGTTGTCCCCCAAAAGCCAGAAGGTTTATTTAAATCTTTTGACTTAACACCTTTGTCCTTTAAATACTTTCTCCATTTAAATCTTTCACCAATATACCCAATTGATGGTCCAAGAGTCCAACCGCCAAAGGCGGAAAAAATACCACATGCAATTAGATTGTGTGGAAATGTATCAGAATAAATAATTATTAATACTAGTGACAGAAAAAAGCCTAGAATTGTCCAGAATTTTTCCCAGAATGTTTCATATGCTTTATTTANTCTTGCTCCAATTGTAGATATTACTAGCATACCTCCAACAATACTAAACGTTCTCACCATTAATAAGTCTTCCATATTACATTATCTTAAATTTAAATAATCTAGGGAATCCGTTTCCTTCATCTTCTGAAGTAATCCAAAAAGATGATTCGTCAATAATTTTTACCGCTTCTATTTGGGCTTTTCCTACTGGGATTTTAAACTTTTCAATAATTGATTGATCCATATTTGAAAGATCAAAATTACTTATCTTATAGAAGTACTGGTTCCAATTAAAATCATATCCAACTAGCGCAACTAATTTTAATTCTTCATTATAGTCAGCGCCAGTAATCAAAGAATTTACAGAATAAGAGTATATAGGTTCAATTTCATAAGATCCAGGTATTTTAGGTAAAGTATAGAGCTCAGTCATAAGGTTTTCTCTGTCTTTAGAAAAAAGAATTAACTCATTACCAACAGAAATTATTCCCTCTGAGTCGTATGGATGCCTATTCCTGTTTTCAAAATTAACTTGATTCTTGTACTTAAATTGTATCTGACCCGTGCACTCAAAATCACTTTCTTTATCAAGTATTAAAACAGCAAGATTTTGTCTTGTTCCATAATTATTTCCTGAATTAGCGATATAAATGTTTTTACTATCTGCAGTTATATCTTCCCAGTCATTGTTTTCACCACAATTTTCTATGAAATGTTCATCAACTATTTTGCCTTCCTTATTGAATTCATATAATATAGTTTCTCCCCCTGAGTCATTATGAGTTAAGAAGTTATCATTGTAATATTCAAGACCTGATGTCTCATTTATTTTTAATGGAAGAAATTGTCTTTCAATGGTTATGCCTTCTTCTGAACATGAGAAAAAAAATAAACCAAAAAATAAATTCATTATTGTTTTATTCATAATTCTTTATTGATATAAAATGATTTTAATTTAATTTAAGTAAAATTTTTAAGTAAACACATTTTAATTCTTATGAAAGACTTAATTCTGGAATATCAAAATAAGTGGGCAAATGGTATTATTGAAATTGGAAAAACTAAAAATGACTTTGAAGAATCCTCATCAGTAACTACAAAATTTATAAATGAACTTTATGATTTTCAAAATGGTAATGTTCAGTTCAAACCTACAAAAGCATCTATAAATCAATTTAGAAATGATTTTGAGTCTGCACTTTCTTACTTTATTGGAAATAATCCAAGTTTCTCTGAGGATTCAGGATTTGCTTTAAATCCATGGATTAATGTAGAATTTAAAAATGAAAGCATTAACATTTATGGTGATTTAGGTATGGCTATGGGTAATTATTTTTTTACTGATGAGAATGGAGATAAAACTAAAGTAGAGTATTCATTTGTTTATAAAAGAGTAGGAGACACTGTTAAGATAGTATTGCATCATTCTTCTCTCCCCTATAGTTCAAACTAGACAACGTTCATGAGGCTTATAAATAAAATATTTATTGGTATGTCAGTTATAACACCAATAATATTTTATAGCTGTATGGATCAGTCTAATGAAGATATGAAACCCAATGTTATATTTATCTTGGTTGATGATTTGGGGTGGAATGATTTGGGCTACACAGGAAGTAAATTTTATGAAAGCCCAAATATTGATACCTTATCTAATTATAGTTTCCAATTTACAAATGCTTATTCTGCTAGTCCAGTATGTTCTCCAACTAGAGCGTCTATAATGACAGGGAAACACCCATCAAGAGTCAACATTACTGATTGGATTCCAGGAAATGATCCAAAAGATAAACCATTACTAGGGCCTCAAGATTTAGATGGACTTCCACATGAGGAAATTACAATTGCTGAAGAATTAAAAAGTTCAGGATACAATACTTTTTATATTGGTAAGTGGCATCTAGGCTCTGAGGGATCGTACCCTGAAGATCATGGATTTGATATTAATATTGGTGGCTTTGAAAAGGGTAGCCCAATGGGGGGATATTATTCTCCATATAAAAACCCTAAACTTAGTGACGGTCCTGAGGGAGAGTATCTTACAGATAGGTTAACAAATGAGGCTCTGGGGTTAATTAATAATAGAGATGCAAGAAAGCCATTTGCCCTTTTCCTTTCTTTTTATAACGTACATACACCTATTCAAGCAAACTTAGAGCATGTTGATTATTTTAAAGAAAAGTTATCAAAAATGAATGATAATATTGTAAGAACAAGAGGTGAAGGAGAGGCGCTAACAAGATTAAATCAAACTGATGCTGAGTATGCCTCTATGATTTATGCCGTAGATAAAAACTTAGGAAAGCTATTTAAGACTTTAAAAGATAATGA
>NZVP01000014.1 GCA_002697405.1 Flammeovirgaceae bacterium | reverse complement strand
GATTAAGGAGGAGCCTAAAGTTGAAGAGATTAAGGAGGAGCCTAAAGTTGAAGAGATTAAGGAGGAGCCTAAAGTTGAAGAAGTAGAAGAGGTTGAAGAAGAACAAGTTGAAGAAGAACAAGTTGAAGAAGAGGTTGAAGAAGAAGAAGTAGAGGAGGTTGAAGAAGAAGANGTTGAAGANGNNGAAGAAGAAGAAGNNGAAGANGNNGAAGAAGAANANGTTGAAGAAGAANAAGNNGAAGAAGAANAAGTTGAAGAAGAAGAATCGTTAAAAAAAGGCTTAGAAAAAACTAAGAAAAGTTTCTTCTCAAAATTAAAGTCAGCAGTATTAGGAAAATCAAAAATTGACGANGAGGTTCTTGATGATTTAGAGGAGGTATTAATTACATCAGACGTAGGAGTAGAAACTACTGTTAAAATTATAGAAAGAATAGAAGAAAGAGTTTCAAAAGAAAAATATACTAGTGTTAAAGAGCTTAATAATATTTTAAAAGAAGAAATTGTTAAAATTTTAGCAGAAAACAGCTCTGATCTAGATGCTTTTGATGTATCCGAGGATACAGTTCCATATGTAATTTTGGTGGTTGGTGTAAATGGTGTTGGAAAGACAACAACAATTGGTAAGCTAGCTGCTCAATTTAAAGAAGGAGGNTTAAAGGTTTTAATTGGTGCTGCTGATACATTTAGAGCTGCTGCAGTTGATCAAATTCAGATGTGGGGAAAAAAAGTGGGTGTAGATGTTGTTTCTCATGGTATGAATACAGATCCTGCATCTGTAGCATATGACACTGTAAAAAAAGCAGTAGAAGAAAAATATCATGTAGTTATAATCGATACAGCAGGAAGATTACATACTAAATTAAATCTGATGAATGAATTATCTAAAATTAAAAGAGTTGTTCAAAAATTTAAGGAAGATGCTCCNCATGAGGTGATGTTAATATTAGATGGAAGTACTGGTCAGAATGCNTTTGTTCAGGCAGAAGAGTTTACCAAGGCTACAGANGTAAACTCNATTACAATTACAAAACTTGATGGAACTGCAAAAGGAGGCGTTGTAATTGGAATAACNGATAGATTTAAAATTCCTATTAAATATGTTGGTGTCGGAGAAAAAATAGGGGATTTAAAATTATTTCATAAAGGTGAGTTTGTAAGTTCTTTCTTTGATTAATGAATTTCTTTATATCATTTTCAAATTTTATAATTGAGGCCGCTGATTATTTATGGAATGGTCCAATATTAGTAACATTATTATTAGGAGGAGGAATATATTTTTCATTAAGATCTAAATTAACTCCTATTNTTTTTTTTAGACATTCTTTAAAATTATTAAGTAAGAGAAGTACTTCTCAGAAAGGAATNAGTTCATTTGAGAGTGTTTCAAGTCAGATTGCTGGAATNGTAGGCATGGGNAATATTAGTGGAGTTGCTGTAGCAATATCCTTAGGAGGACCAGGAGCNATATTTTGGATGTGGGTCACTGCTTTTTTAGGTATGATTACCAAATTTTATACCTGTTCACTATCTGTCCTTTACAGAAGGACATCTANTAATAAAAATTTTGGAGGACCAATGTATGTTATNGTAAATGGNTTAGGTGAAAGATGGAAGTTTTTAGCAACAGTCTTTTGTTTTTTTGGGTTATTAGGTGTTTCACCTATTTTTCAATCAAATCAAATTGTAGAGGTTATTAATTCTGTTATTATTAAGGATAATTTCTTATTTGGAAATAAATTCTATAGTGATTTGTTCGTAGGAATTTCTATATCCATTTTAGTTTCATTTGTAATTTTAGGGGGCATTAGTAGGATAGGAAAGGTTGCTAGTAAAGTGGCTCCAATTATGGTTTTTTTATATATGTGTACTGTTTTCTACATAATGATAATTCATTATGATATGATTATCCCAAGCTTATCTTTAATAGTTGTAGATGCTTTTAGTGCAAATTCTATTTTGGGTGGATCAGTTGCTTCAATAATATTAATAGGCGCCAGAAGAGCTTCTTTTTCTAATGAAGCTGGTATAGGTACCGCACCTATTATACATGCCTCTAGTCAAACAGAAAATCCAATTGAAGAGGGTTTAGTATCTATGATTGGTCCTTTTGTTGATACGATAATTGTTTGTACGCTTACTGCATTGTGTATATTGGTTACAGACTCCTGGGTAAATTTTAATTATGCAGGAATTGAATTAGTTGCTCAAGCCTTTAATAGTTCTATGCCAAGTTTTGGCCCATATATTTTATTATTTACAACATTAACTTTTGCTATAACTACTTTATTTAGTTTATCATTTTTTGGAGAAAGATGTATGGCTTACCTTTTTGGAGAACAAAATAAAATCATTTACAGATACATATATTTAANCCTAATAATTATAGGTTCAGTATCTTCTNTAAAGTTTGTAATCAGCTTAATTGACCTNTCTTATGGCATAATGGCATTCCCAACTATTATATCAGCTTTGATATTAGCACCAAAAATTGATAGATTATCAAAAAAATATTTTAAAAAATTAAAATGATACAAATGTTAACAAATTTTTATATTTGTAACCCGATTAAAATTTTAATATGAATATAATTATTGCGGGAGCAGGTGAGGTTGGATTTCACCTATCTAAACTTCTAGCACAAGAATCACACAGTATAGTCATTATTGACCATGATAAAAAAGCGCTTGNAAAAGCNTCCCATAACCTNGATGTTTCAACTATAAAAGGAGATGTCACATCTATAAAAACTTTAGAAATAGCAGGTGCAAAAAAAGCAGATCTATTAATAGCAGTTACTTCTTCACAACAGACAAATATTTTATCTTGTACAATTGGAAAGAAGTTCGGAATCAAAAAATGTATTGCTAGAATTTCTAATTCAGAATTACTTCCTAGAAAAGATACTTTTGACTTAAGCACAATAGGTATTGATGAAGTTATTTATCCTGAGGCATTGGGCGCAAATGAGATTAAAGCTCTTTTAAAGGAATCAGCTGCTACTGACTCTTTAGAATTTGATGGTGGCAAATTACATTTAATGGGAATTATGATCGATGGTGAATCTGAGTTGAAAGATAAAACTTTAGGAGAGTCAACGTATTTAAATCCTGACACTAACTATACTCCCGTCGCAATTGTTAGAGATATACAAGATGAAATTCATAATGAAACCATTATACCAAGGTCTCATAATATTTTAAAAGAAGGTGACATAGCATATTTTATTGCTGAATCAAATAAAGGAGTAGATAAAGTTTTGTCTCTAGCTGGTAAAGAAAATTTAGAAATTAAAAATATTATGATTTTTGGTGGATCTCCTTTAGCATACATGACTGCTAAATATCTTTCCAAAAAATATAATATTAAGCTTGTATGTGATGACCTAGATAAATGTGAAAGGTTTGCAGATGAATTATCGAATGTAATGGTAATTAATGGTTCTGCAACTAATATTGCATTGATGCAAGAGGAGGATCTTGATACTATGGATGCTTTTTTAGCTTTATCATACGAAACTGAAAAGAATATTTTAGCTTCACTTGCCGCAAAAGAATCTGGTGTTAAAAAAACTATATCTCAAGTAGAAAATATTGATTTTATTCCTCTTGCTCAAAATATGGGATTAAATACAACTATTAATATTAAATACTTAACCGCAAACTTTATTTTTAAATACATAAGTGAAGATAAGTTTTTAGATTACTCCACACTAAAAGGAGTTGATGCAGAAATAATAGAAGTTGAAGTTAAAGAAGGATCTGAAGTTCTGGGTAAAGAGTTAAAAGACTTGAATTTTCCTAAAGATAGTATTGTTGGTGGGTTGACTAGAGGAGAAGATTCATATTTTCCTCGAGGAGATTTTGAATTTGAAGTTGAAGATCGTGTAATTATAGTAACCAAAAAAGAGACTAAGAATACTATTGAGTCAATGTTTAAATGAAATTCAACATAAAAGTTATTTGTAATATAATTGGAATCCTATTAATGATTAATGGGTTTTTAATGTTAACAGCTGTTCCTTTCGGATTGTATCATAATGAAGCTTCATGGAAAGGTATATTAGTTTCTTCGTTAATTAATTCAGCAATAGGTTTTTTCCTTTATTATAGAACAAAGAATAATGATAATAAAGATCTGAAGAAGAGGGACGGGTACTTAATTGTAATATCTAGTTGGATATTTATGTCTTTTTTTGGGATGTTACCATATATAATAACTGGCCAGATACCTAGCATGCATGATGCATTTTTTGAAACAGTTTCCGGTTATACTACAACTGGAGCAACAATATTAAATGATATAGAAGCTCTAGATAATGGTATATTATATTGGAGAAGTTTAACTCAATGGATTGGTGGTATGGGTATTATTGTATTAGCTGTAGCAATTTTGCCATTTTTAGGAATAGGAGGTATGCAGTTATTTGTTGCTGAGGCACCTGGAGTATCTATTGATAAATTACAACCGAGAATAAAAGAAACAGCCATGAGATTATGGCAGATATACATATCATTCACTATAGTACTCTTTTTTATTCTTTGGGCTGAAGGCATGAATTCTTTTGAAGCTGTTAATCATGCGATGACAACTTTCGCTACAGGAGGATTTTCAACAAAAAATGCAAGTATTGGTTATTTTGAATCTCCGCTTATACAATACACTATTATTTTATTCATGTTTATATCTGCTACAAACTTTACATTAACATATTTTGCTATTAAATTAAATTTCAAGAAAGTATTTAGAAATGAAGAATTTAGAATCTATTCATCATTTATAATAATTATTACTTTAATTGTATTTGNNACATTATATTTAATNGACAGNTCNTATGCAGAGGAAACTTTTAGATCAGCTCTTTTTAGTGTAGTTTCTATAATTACAACTACTGGNTTTACTACNGTTGATTTTACTGGATGGACTGAATTTATTACAATCTTATTNTTTATTCTTATGTTTTTTGGAGCTTCNGCAGGATCNACATCTGGNGGAATTAAAATTGTAAGACATGTNATTCTTTTGAAAAATAGTTATATAGAATTAAAAAAACAGCTTCACCAGTCAGGTGTTTTTNCTTTAAGGTTTAATAATAATAAAGTTCCTCAAAGTGTTGTNACTAATATACTTGCATTTATGATGTTATATGTNGTTATTTTTTCTTTTGGTTCTATTNTAATGACAATATTNGGTGTTGACTTTATGACAGCAATAGGNTCAGTTGCAGCNACTCTAGGAAATGTTGGTCCAGGAATTGGNGANGTTGGTCCAGCTAGTAANTTNAGTTCAATACCAAATGCTGGAAAATATTTTTTGTCTTTATTAATGTTTATTGGAAGNCTTGAGNTACTAACATTTTTATTNATNCTNACNCCTGCTTTTTGGAAAATTTAATTTTAAAAAAAAGATGATAAACTTATTTTATATAATATGGAATGCTAANCCTGAAATAATTTCTGGATTACCTCCAAGNTGGTATGGGCTTCTGTTTGCCTTAGGNTTTCTTATAGGCTCNTATATAATGAGATGGATATATAAACTTGATGGTAGAGATCCNGAAGAAGTAGAAAGNTTAACTCTATATATGGTGATAGCTACTATTGTTGGGGCAAGACTAGGTCATTGTTTATTTTATGATCCTATCTATTATTTATCTAATCCTATTAAAATTTTATATATATGGGAGGGAGGCCTAGCTAGTCATGGTGCTGCTATTTCAATAATTCTTGGAATGGTAATTTATTCTAGAAAAGTGAATGAAACTTTTTTTTGGGTGATGGATAGAATTGTAATTGTTGTTTGTCTTGCTGGTGCTTTTATTCGAACGGGTAATTTTATGAATTCAGAAATTCTTGGTTTACCTACGGATTCGGGCAATGGAGTAGTTTTTGCTAAAAGTGTAAATGATATTTTAAAATTTAGATTTGATGGAAGGGTTGAAGATATAACTTTTCATAAACGTGATGGAAATATTACTGAAAATGGAGTTCCTATAACTATTAGACTAAAATATGGAGAAGGGGTTGGCGTAGATGAAAATAGTGAAAACAATTATTATAAGTCGAATGTTAAAAGTTATCTAATGGGTTACGAAGGAATCAGAAGTCATATTTATGAAGAGCCGAATGAAGAATTAAATTATAAAATTTTCAANAATGGAGATGTNTATTATGCTGAAATATATACAATTGGGATACCACGACACCCTGCCCAAATGTATGAAGCATTATACTGTCTCTTATTATTCGTTACTTTACTTTCACTATGGTATTTTAAGAGAGAGTCTTTAAAAGATGGATTCATATTTTCAATCTTTATGATTGTATTATGGTCTTTAAGAATTATTGATGAATTATTTAAAGAAAATCAAGTAGATTGGGAGGCAGACATACCTCTAAACATGGGTCAATGGCTAAGTATACCCATGATAATTCTTGGGTTAATTATTTTTATTAAGACCTTTCCCTCAAAAAAATAATTACAACACTTTTTATATTGTATCGTAAATTATACCACTGTGGATGGAGTAATTTTTGAAAAATTTATTGGTTCGATAAAAAATATAAAGACAAAAAATTTTGAAGATCTTTTTAAAATTTATCAACAAATCTTACTTATTACTTCTGGTGATTTTAATAAGACTATTTCATTATTAACCGATTTAGATAAAAAATATAATATAACCTCAAGTGAATATGGTATTGGAAATTTTATTGAGGATCTTAAAAAGAAAGGTTATATAATAGAAAACAAATCTGAAGGAGAAATTAAAATAACTAAAAAATCTGAAATTGAATTCAGACGCTCTGCCTTAGATGAAATTTTTGGTAAATTAAAAAAGGGGAATATTGGAAATCATTCAACAAACTTTTCAGGTCCAAGCATAGAACTAGATTATTCTACTAAACCATATGAATATGGTGATAATCTAGAAAATATTGCTTTTAATGAATCTATAAAAAACGCCCAAATTAATCATGGTATAGATAATTTTATAATGAATGAAAATGATTTGGAAACTTATGAGTCTGATCATAAAACACAAACTTCTACTGTTTTATTAATTGATATAAGCCATTCAATGATTCTATATGGTGAAGATAGAATTACTCCTGCTAAGAAGGTGGCTATGGCTTTATCGGAGTTAATAATGAAAAAATATAAGAAGGACACCATTGATGTTGCGGTATTTGGTAACGATGCTTGGAAGGTAAAAATTAAGGATATACCATATTTAAAAGTCGGTCCATATCATACAAATACAATAGCAGGCTTAGAACTAGCAATTGATATTTTGAGGAGAAGGAAAAATAATAATAAGCAAATTTTTATGATAACAGATGGTAAGCCAACATGTATGAAAGTTGGTATAAATTATTATAAAAATGCTTTTGGATTAGATCCTAAAATTTTAAATAAAACATATAATCTGGCATCAATTTGTAAAAAAAATAAAATTAGGGTAAATACATTTATGATTGCTTCTGATCCTTATCTCATGGAGTTTGTTGAAAAATTTACTGAAATAAATGATGGGTCAGCATATTTTGCAGATTTAAATGATTTAGGTTCAATGGTTTTAAAAGATTATAGTAAGAATAAAATTAAAAAGTACTAAAAATGGATTATTCAAAAATTAATACACTAGGGAAATTAAAAAAAAGTAACTGGATTTCTAAATCAATTAAAGATGAGTTAAGAGACAATTTAATTAAAGTTAAAAAAGAAGGAAAAAAAATATTTTCTGATATTCATGGATACGAAGAAACAGTTTTACCTGATTTAGAAAAAGCTATTTTATCAAAACATGATATTAATTTCCTAGGACTTCGAGGTCAGGCTAAAACAAAAATNGCAAGAAAATTAATTGATCTTTTAGATGAGTATATACCTGTAGTTGAGGGTTCGCCACTTAATGATGATCCTTTACAACCAATAAGTCATTATGCTAAAAATATAATCCTTAAGAAAGAAGATTCTACACCAATAACATGGATGCATCGCTCTGATAGATTTACTGAAAAACTTGCTACTCCTGATGTTACAGTTCCTGATCTTATAGGAGATATAGACCCAATAAAGGCAGCAAACTTAAAACTTTCGTTTTCTGATTTTAAAGTAATTAACTATGGTCTAATCCCNAGATCAAATAGATGTATTTTTGTTATTAATGAAATTCCTGATTTACAACCAAGAATTCAGGTNTCCCTCTTTAATATACTTCAAGAAAANGATATNCAGATAAGNGGATTTAATTTTAGAATGCCTCTTGATATTCATTTTNTTTTTACTGCTAATCCAGAAGATTATACAAATAGAGGAAATATAGTTACGCCTTTAAAAGATAGAATTGGAAGTCAAATTCTNACTCATTATCCCAAAACTATTGATATATCAAAAAAGATAACAAGTCAAGAAAATAGAATTAATAAGTCGGTTTATGAAAAGATTCATATTCCTGAAATTGCTAAGAATATGATAGAAAAGTTAGCTTTTGAAGCAAGAAGCTATGAGTATGTTGATAGTAAAAGTGGTGTTTCTGCTCGACTAACTACATCTGCTTACGAGTTTATGATATCCTCTGCTGAAAGAAGATTATATTTAAATAATGAGGAAAACACAGTATTAAGGGTATCTGATTTTTTATCTATAGTACCTGCAGTAAATGGGAAATTAGAGTTGGTATATGAAGG
This sequence comes from Flammeovirgaceae bacterium, assembly GCA_002697405.1. Classification (GTDB taxonomy): domain Bacteria; phylum Bacteroidota; class Bacteroidia; order Cytophagales; family MED-G16; genus MED-G16. The sequence continues at coordinate 9,203 of NZVP01000014.1, read as the reverse complement.
AGAACAAGAGGGACCNTACATAGTNGTTATGAATTTAATATCAAAAACAATCAAATCATTATTTAATGATATTTTTCCAGTAGTTAACAATAAAATAAAAGATAAGAAAAAAGATAATCCATATAAAAAAATTCAAAACTGGTTTGAAAAGAACAAGCTCAAATTAAAGAATGATATAAGTAATAAAGAATACCGTAATTCTCTTCATGAAATTAATGGTTTAAATGAAATAGTTAAAAATAATTTGAAAAGTTTAGATAATAAAGAGTTAGAATTTTATATGGAGTTTGTGTTACATGGTATTGCTGAAAACAGTTTAATATCAAAAAAATATACAAATACTAGTATAGATTTTAAGGATTTAATTTCTGATATTTTTAATAAAGAAGAAGGAGAAATTTAACTAGCGTGTTTGTGGGAAACATCCACACGGCCTTTCTTTGAATGAGTATCCAATTCCAATTTCTAGTGATGATCCAATAGTCTTTCCAATACCGAATCTTGCAAATGCTTTTAACTTTTCATTTGATATTCCTATAACTGGTTTTAAAACATACTTATTTGAATTATTAAAATTTTCAAATCCAAAACCTATTCCTAAGAATGGGGAAAATGTTTCATCAAAAAAATAATAATTTAGGTTTAATGCTACTGGTATTAAATATTTATCAGATGTTGAATTATCTGAAGATGATAATGTACTCATAAATCCAGCTTCAAAGGATATTTCATATTTTGCTTTTTGATCTATGGTGAAAATCAATTCCCCAATAGCTCCAATACCCTGATCAAATAAATATTTATCAGTTGGATGATCGTTTGGCTCCATTACAAATTTTGTTAATCCTGAAACCGAAAATCTAAATGGATTATAATATTTATTTTGTCTATTCTGAGAAAAAGCTATAGCAGGAATAATTGATACTATAAAAAAAATAAACGTAAACTTTTTAGCTTGAGATAACATAAAAATATATAATTGTTAAAATTATTAATTTTTAAATCTATGAAAAAATACTATTCTTTTTATTCAATATTCTTATTGTTTTTAATTGTATCATGTTACAATAAACCAGCTGAGCCAATAGTTGCTGACATAGTAATTTATAATGGAACTATTTATGATGGATCAGGACAAAAACCATATATTGGTTCAATTGGAATTAAAGATGACAGGTTAGTATACGTAGGTAAAAACACAATTTTTGAATCTGATACAACAATTGANGCAACNGNCCTCTCAGTCTCTCCTGGTTTTATAAATATGCTTAGNTGGGGTTATGGAACCTTAATGGAAGATGGAAGAGCTTTATCAGATTTAATGCAAGGCGTTACATTAGAAATTTTTGGGGAGGGAAGATCTCCAGGTCCTTATTATGAAGATGGAAAATTAATTTCTTTTGGTGATGCTATGAGTAAACTTGAGCAGAGTGGGGTATCAGTAAATATTGCTTCTTTTCTTGGNGCNGCAACGACTCGAATTTTAGAGGTAGGTTATGAAAATAGGGATGCAACGGATTTAGAAATGAAAAGAATGAAAGGTATTGTTAANAAATCTATGGAGGAAGGGGCCATGGGTATAGGCTCCTCTCTTATTTATGCTCCAGGAGATTATGCTTCAACTAATGAACTTATTGAATTGTCTAAATCAGCTTCTGAATATGNTGGNATGTATATTTCTCATTTAAGAAATGAAGGCAAAACATTATTAGAAGCTTTAGAGGAATTAATTACAATAGCAAGAGAGGCAGATATCCCAGCTGAAATATATCATCTAAAAGCATCAAGAGAACCTAATTGGTATAAGTTAGATGAGGTTATCAAAAGAGTAGAAGAAGTAAGAGCTGAAGGCTTAGAAATAACAGCTGATATATATACTTATAATGCGAGTTCTACTGGATTAACTGGCGTCATTCCAACTTGGGTTCAAGAAGGTGGTCATAATGCATGGATTGANAGAATGAAAGATCCTAAGGTTAGACCAAGACTATTGAATGATATAAGACAGCAACTTTCTGANCAACCACCAGAAGGNATACTAATGGTTGGATTTAAAACTTCAGAAATGTCAAAAAAATATTTAGCTAAAACTGTAGCAGAAGCTGCTANNATGAGAGGTCANTCACCTGAGGAGGCNATAGTTGATATGGTAATTGAGGATGATCATAGAATTCAGTGTATATANTTTAGTATGTCTGAGGAAAATATTAGAAAGAAAATACAGTTGCCATGGGTATCNTTCTGTTCAGATGCTGGAGTATATAGTGATATTTCTAAAAGTTTTAGAACACACCCAAGAGCTTTTGGGAGTTTTATAAGAGTTCTAGGNAAGTATTCTAGAGATGAAAATCTTTTTCCNTTAGAGGAAGGAATTAGAAGATTAACCAGTTATCCAGCTAAAAACTTAAAACTAAATGATAGNGGTTTGCTTAAAGAAAATTACTTTGCAGATGTTGTTATTTTCAATGCNGANAAAGTTAATGANAACGCTACATTTGAAGAACCTTTACAGTTTNCNGAGGGAGTAANCCANGTACTTGTAAATGGTGTNCCNGTTCTNNTAAATGGTNNGCATACAAATAANTNTTCAGGAAGGTTTGTAAAAGGACCNGGNTTTAAAAAATAATTATTTTTTAGGTCCAGTNCCTCTTTTTCTAGATGCTAGATATCTNTCAAGATGCATNTGATTTAGNTCGTCAGAGTCTCCATATTTTTCTCTCATCTCAGTTAAACGTTTATGCATCATNTCTTTNATCTCNTTATAATTAGAATCNTTATANANGTTTTTCATTTCNGATGGATCTTCTTTTAGATCATACATNTCCCATTCATCTATATCATANTAGAAATGCATTAACTTATATCTGTCAGTNCTNACNCCATAATGTCTTTTAACCATATGAACAGAAGGNTATTCATAATATGTATAGTANATAGCATCTCTCCANTCNGANTNNGTTTTACTNACTATTTTTCGAAATGANTCACCNTGAANATCATTTGGTATTTCNATACCAGCATAATCNAAAAATGTAGGAGCAAAATCTAAATTTTGAATTAGTTNATTTACTTGNGTACCCTTTTTCAATTTCTNTNGGNTATCTCATNAGAATAGGAGTCCTTAATGATTCTTCNTACATAAATCTTTTATCAAACCANCCATGTTCTCCTAAATAAAANCCTTGATCTGANGTGTATACAACTATTGTGTTTTCAGATAAATTATTTTCATCAAGATAATTTAGTACTTCTCCAACTCCATCGTCTATAGATTGAATTGTTCTTAAGTAATCTTTAATGTATCTATTAAACTTCCATATTCCTAATTCCTTATCNTTAAGATTTGCCTTTCTGAAGGCATCATTTTTAGGAGTATATGCAGCTAGCCATTTTTCTCTCTGCTCTTCTGTAAGCCTATTTAATTCTCGATTAAAATTCGTTTTTTTACCGGTTATTGGATNTACTAAAAATTTAAAGTCATGACCCCATACAGCATGCCCATCTATCTCCATTTCTTGTTCTTTTGCAGCAGTTCCCATACCTTCATAATTATCAAAGTAATTAGCTGGGGGATCAAAAGTTTTATCATCAAAAAGAGTGAGATANTTTTCTTCTGTCATCCAGTTTCTATGAGGAGCTTTCTGGTGATAAAGTAACAAAAATGGTTTGTCTTTACTCCTAATATTTTTAAGCCAATCTAAAGTCATATTTGTAGTTATTGGACTGACATGTCCCTCTATTTGAATTGTATCTCCATTTTCAATAAACTTGGGATTATAGTAATGTCCTTGCCCAGGTAAAACAGACCAGTGATCAAAGCCTTGAGGCTCGCCTCTCAAATGTATTTTCCCGATAAGAGCTGTTTCATATCCAGCATTTTGAAGATCCTTNGCAAAATTTGGTTGATCCCAGTTAAATGGTTGAACATTATCAACTTTGCCATTAACAAAACTATGTTTACCCGTCAACATAACGGCTCTACTAGGAGCACAAATTGAGTTTGTAACAAACCCTTTATTAAAAATTGCACCTTCTTCAGCTATCCTATCAATATTAGGAGTATTATTTAAATTATGTCCATAAGCACTTACTGCTTGAAAAGCATGGTCATCAGACATAATGAAAATTATGTTTGGAGGGTCCTGAGTTTTATTACAGGATGATAAAATTATAAAAAGTGAAAAAAACCTAAATATTTTGAACATATTTAATTATTTAAAAGTGATATAAAAAATGCATATTCCATAGCTGTTTCTTTGTAAGCTTCAAATCTACCTGAAGCCCCACCGTGTCCAGCATCCATATTACAATACATTAGTAGAGGCTCATCATTTGTTCTTCTGTCTCTAAGTCTTGCAATCCATTTTGCAGCCTCAAAATATTGTACTTGAGAATCATGGTAGCCTGTTGTAATAAAAATTGCAGGATAATCTTTATTACCTACCTGATCATAAGGTGAATAAGATAACATNTAGTCATATGATTCTTTGTTATCTGGATTTCCCCACTCATCGTATTCAAGTGATGTCAGTGGAATGTCTTCGTCAAGCATAGTTGTGATTACATCAACAAAAGGAACTCCTGCTATAATTCCCTTGAAAAGTTCAGGTGCCATATTTGAAACTGCACCCATTAATAATCCTCCAGCACTACCTCCCATTGCAAATAATTTATTTTTATTTGCGTATTNTTCTTCGATTAAAAATTTACCTGCATCAATAAAATCATAAAATGTATTTTTCTTTTTAAACATTTTTCCATCATCATACCACTCTCTTCCAAGATACTGACTACCTCTAATATGTGCTATTGCATAAACAAATCCTCTATCAAGAAGACTTAATCTTACTGAGCTGAAACTAGCACTATTTGTTATTCCATAAGAACCATATCCATAGAGAAGGAGAGGGTTTTGCCCNTCATTAAACATATCTTTTCTATAAACTAATGAAATAGGTACTTTTTTACCGTCTCTTGCTGTGGCCCAAACTCTTTTACTTTGGTAATTAGTTTTATCAAATTTACCTCCAAGAACTTCAGCCTCTTTCAACACTTTTTTTTCTTTTGTAACCATGTCGTATTCTATTAATGAGTTAGGTGTGGTCAATGAGGAATAATTATATCTTAATTTTTTTGTTTCCATTTGAGGATTTGAGCTTAAGTAAAGTGAGTATGTTTCTTCGTCAAAATCTATTAAGTGTCTGCCCTTGCCATTCCATGGTCTAATATCAATCCTTCTTACTCCATTCTTCCTCTCTGAGACNACAAGAAAATCATCAAAAATTTCAACTCCACCTAAAAGCACATCTTCTCTGTGTTTAATGTAATCTACCCAGTTTTCTGATCCTGTTTTTGATTCTGAGCAAGTCATTACCTTGAAATTTATTGCATCATCCTTATTTGTTACTATATACCACTTATCCTTGAAATGTGNAATGGAATATTCTAAATTATCCAACCTTTTTTGAAAAATTTCAAACTCATTATCTGGTTTATTAGCATCAACATATCTAAANTCTTGAGATAGAGTAGNACTCGAACCAATAACTATATATTTATCAGATTTTGTTTTATAAGAATAAACACTAAATGTTTCATCGGCTTCAAAATAAATCTCTTTCTCACTTCCTTTAGTATTATATTTTGTACTCATAACCCTCTCCGTTCTTAGTGTTTTAATATCTTTTAAATTATAAAAAATAGTAACATTATCATTTGCCCATGTGATGGATCCTGAAGTATTAGAAATACCTTCTCCAATAATTTTTCTCGAATCTAAGTCCATGAAGTATATGGTATACAGTCTTCTGCTGAGGGTATCTACACTGTAAGCCATAATTTTATTGTTTGGACTGATCTCAAAATCTCCAATTCTGAAATATTCGTGTCCCTCTGACATTATGTTTGCATCAATCAATATTTCTTCTTCGGAATCTAGGCTTTCTTTTTTCCTACAATAGATAGGGTATTGCTTATTTTTTTCATATCTAGTGTAGTAATAATATCCATTATCAAAATAGGGTACAGAGCTGTCATCTTCTTTGATTCTAGACTTTATCTCTAAAAAAAGTTCNTCTTCAAGACCTTTATATTCTTTCATGTANTNATCTCGATAAGAGTTTTCTNAATTTAAATAGTCAATAACTTTTTTATCGCCTCTCTGGTTCATCCAATAGTACTCATCAATCCTACTATCTCCATGAATACTTAATTTTTTTTCTATCTTTTCTGCTATGGGTTCTTTTAATTTATTTTTCATGTCGCAACTAAATAATAGTATAATGCTTAATAGTAAATAATTTTTTANCATAATTTAATTTTCAATTAGTAATATAAGTATATGAATTATTTTAATGTGAATTTCTTGAATTCTATCGGAATATCCCAGATGTGGGACTCTTATTTCAATATCTGATAATTTTGACAACTCTCCACCATCCTTTCCTGTTAATGAAATTATTTTCATTTTTCTCTTCCTAGCAGATTTAGCTGCATTTATTACATTTAGGGAATTACCACTTGTACTTATAGCNAATAAGGTGTCTCCTTCTCTTCCCAAACCTTCNATATATTTAGAAAAAATAAAATCAAAGCCATAATCATTCCCNACACAGGTGATATGTGAGGGGTCTGATATAGCAATAGCAGGTAATGGTTTTCTTTCATCTCTAAACTTACCANTAAGCTCTTCAGCAAAATGCATTGCATCACACATAGATCCTCCATTTCCACAAGAAATAATTTTATTTTTCTGATCTATAGTCTCTCTTAAAATTTTAGCTGCATCTTCAATTTTTTTTATATTCTGATCATTTGAAAATTTTTCTAGAATCGATTTAGCATCATTTAATTCTTTCCTGATAATTTCTTTCATTTAATTTAAATTTTGCATTTTACTTAATTTGGAATAAATATTATTTTTATTCAGTAATTCTTCGTGACTACCCATCTCAACTATCCTACCTTTATCAATAACAATTATTTTATTTACATTTTTAATTGTACTTAATCTATGAGCAATAATAATTGTAGTCCTATCTTTCATTACTTTTTCAACAGCTGTCTGAACTGATTTCTCGGATTTTGAATCAAGTGATGAGGTAGCCTCATCAAATATTAGTATAGGGGGGTCTTTATATATTGCTCTAGCAATACATATTCTCTGTCTTTGTCCACCAGAAAGTTTAAGACCTCTTTCTCCTATAACTGTTTCATAATTATCATCTAGTTTTTTTATGAAATCATACGCATTAGCAATTTTAGCTGCCTTTTCTAATTTATTATGGTCACATTCTTTGCTACCAAAACATATATTGTTTTTTATTGTATCGTGAAATAATAATGATTCCTGTGTCACAATTCCGATCATTTTTCTAATATCTTCTGTCCTATATTGATTTATATCTTTTCCATCAATTTTAATTGAACCATCTTTAAGTTTATAAAATTTTGATAGAAGATCTATTATGGTTGACTTTCCTCCACCTGAGGGACCTACAATTGCAATGCTTTGTCCTCTTTTAATTCTAAAATTAATATCATCTATAACATTTTCATTTTCATAAGCAAATGAGACTTTCTCAAAATCAATAGAGTTTTCTAGAGAATCTATCTTTTCTTTTCCTGGATCTTCTTCATCGCTCTCACTTTTGTCAATAAACTCAAAAACTCTCTCAGCAGATGCGACACCTCTTTGAATAGTATTAAAAGCTCCAGTTATTGCTTTAGCTGGTGGAAGAACCTGAGAAAAAATTATAATAAAAGCAATAAATTCAGAAGCAGTTATATCCGAGGAACTATCTAGAACCATACTACCGCCTACTAAAAGTATAATTGAAACAGTTACAATTCCTAAAAATTCACTTACTGGATTTGATAACTCAAACCTTTTGTACATTGAATAATTTTGTTTTCCATATTCTTCTACTTCATCTCCAAATCTATTTTTCATGAATGAGTTGGCTGTAAAAAGTTTTATTACTCTTATTCCATCAAGTGTCTCATTAATAATATTATTAATCTTTCCGAGTGCGCTTTGACTAAATGCAGCTTTTACCTTTAGGTGCTTAGCAATATTTGATATTATAAAACCTGAAACAGGAATTAACATTAAAGTATACAGAGTAAGTTTTACAGATATAGTGCTTAAAATAAAAAATAACCCGAGAAGAAGAGCAGGTTCTTTAAATAAAACAGTTACAGAGTTTATAACAGAGTTTTCAATTTGTTGAATATCACTTGTGAGCCTTGAAATTACATCTCCTTTTTTTTCATTGGTAAAAAAATTAATTCTAAAGTTTATAATCTTTTCATAAAGAGAATTTCTAATATTAGTAACTACTCTTACTCTTACTTTTGCTATAATTAATGAGGATAAGTATTTGAATATATTTGCTATAAAAACAGAAATTAGAATAATCAAACAGACAAATTTAAGGGCTTCTTTTCGACCTTTAGTTTGAATGATTTCATTAAAATAACTATAGAAAGTAGATTTTATATATTCAATAGAAAAGTTAAATTCAGTATTATTTTGAGATAGATTGTAATCTACCTGATTAAATAAAACTTCTAGCAATGGTATAAGAATAGAGAAATTTACCATACTAAAAACAATGTAAAATAGGGTCAGAATAAGGTATAAAGGTATAATTCTCCCAAAAGGGCTAGCATAAGATAGTATTCGGAAGTATGTCTTCATATGGCAAAATTAAGAATAATATTTTACTCATTTTTTGTAAAAAAATAACAATTTCATAGCTTTGCAAACCTTTATTTAAAAAATAGAAAAAATAATGAAGAAAGATATTCACCCAGAATACTAAGAAGTTGTCTTTCAGGATGTACAAAGTGACTTTAAATTTTTAACAAGGTCAACTATGACTTCTGAAGAAAAAATAAAATGGGAAGACGGCAAAGAATATCCACTAATTAAAGTGGAAGTTAGTTCAGCTTCACATCCTTTTTATACTGGCAAGAAAATATTTGTTGATACTGCAGGTAGAGTTGAGAAATTCAATCAAAAGTATAAAGCTAAAACAACTGTTTCTAAATCACCTTTGAAAGCAGATGCTCCAGCTACTGAAGAGGTAAAGGAAGAAGCTCCAGTTACTGAAGAGGTAAAGGAAGAAACTCCTGAAGCGACTAAAGAAGAAGCTCCTGCAGCTGAAGAGGTAAAGGAAGAAACTCCTGAAGCGACTAAA
>NZVP01000013.1 GCA_002697405.1 Flammeovirgaceae bacterium | reverse complement strand
TTGAATTTTACCACAAATATAAGTTTATTCGACAATAATAAAAGTATAATTCTTTTTACCCTTTTGTAAAAGAATATATTTGTTGAATTTTAGATTATTTAAAAAATCGTAGTTATCATCAGAAATTTTTTCTTTGTTTATACTAAGTCCATTGTTTTTAATTAGTCTAATTAATTCCGATTTAGATTTAAAAATCTCAAAATTTGAAGATTCAGTTAACAAAGTTTTAATATCATCAGAGAGATTATCTCTTTTAATTTTAACACATGGAATAGCTGTAGATAACGATTCCATTACATTTTCATCTAATTTATCAAAATCTTCCTTTTTAAATTTACCAAATAGAACTTCTGAAGTTGATTTTGCTACATTAAGCTTTTCTTCATTATGTACAGTTTCGGTAATCTCTTCAGCTAGAGCATTTTGTAAAATTCTTAAATGAGGTTCCTTTTTATGAGAAGATATTAATTGTTTTATTTCGTCATTACTTTTTTGAGTAAATATTTTAATAAAAGTCATAGCGTCTTCATCAGAAACATTTATCCAGAATTGATAAAATTTATAGGGACTTGTTTTTGTTTCGTCTAACCAAACATTTCCTTCTTCTGTCTTACCAAATTTACCCCCATCTGATTTAGTTATAAGTGGGGTAGTAAGAGCAAAAGATTCACCACCATCTATTCTTCTAATTAACTCGTTACCTGTTAATATATTTCCCCATTGGTCAGATCCTCCAAATTGTATTTTAACATCTTTATTCTTCCATAACCAATAAAAATCATAACCTTGAATTAATTGATAGCTAAATTCAGTAAATGAAATACCAGTTTCTAATCTATTTTTAACAGAATCCTTTGCCATCATATAATTGACAGATATATGCTTTCCTACTTTTCTTAAAAAATCTAATAAATTAAAATTCTCAAACCATGTCTTATTATTAACTATACTAGCTGAATTATCACCAGTGAAATCAAGAAACTTCTCAAATTGACTTCTAATTTTATTTTGATTATTATATAATGTTTTTTCATCTAAAAATTTCCTTTCTTTAGATTTTCCAGATGGATCCCCAATCATTCCAGTAGCTCCGCCAATAAGAATTATGGGCTTATGACCACATTTTTGAAAGTGAACCAATGTCATTATCTGTACTAGATTCCCAATATGAAGTGAGTCAGCTGTTGGATCAAAACCAATATATCCTGATGTTGTATTTTTAAGTAAATATTCTTCTGTTGATGGAGTTATATCGTGTATTAATCCTCTCCATTTTAATTCCTCAACAAAATTTTTCATTATCAATATTTTTTAATAATTATTTACATACAATATTATTAAAAAACTAATTACTTTTATGAAATAATCTAATGATTCAGACCTATAATCAAATTATTAAAAATTTGAGTGAGGATAAATACTCTAAAATTTATCTTTTAATGGGTGAAGAAACGTTTTTCATAAAGAAAATTTCACAAATTTTTGAAAAAAATTTCATTGATCAACAAAACAAAAGTTTTAATCAAGAAATAGTTTACGGTAGGGATACTACAATAGAAAATATTCTTAATTCATGCAAAAGCTTTCCAATGATGTCTGACAAAAAACTAATAATTGTAAAGGAAGCGCAAGAATTAGATGTATTCAAAAGAAGTAATGAGATAAAAAATAATTTAATAATAAATTACTTATCAAATATTAATCCTACTACTACATTAATATTCTGCTTAAATAATAAAACATTAGATAAAAGAGGTAAATTATATAAAGCGTTTAACGAGTTTTCATGTGTTTTGGACTCATCTTCAAAAGAAAATAAAATTTATGACAACCAGCTACCAAGCTGGATATCTAAAGAACTTAGTAAAACCGGTATAACAATTAATGATGATGCTCTTTTAATTTTAACAGAAAACATTGGGAATAACCTAGAAAAGATTGATAACGCATTAGATAAAGTCTCTTCAAATATTGAATCAAAAAAAATAACAAAAGAAGATATTATTAAATATGTTGGAATTAACAGAGAATATAATTTATTTGAATTTCAAGACAGTTTAATTGAAAGAAATTCAATTAAGTGCGGTAAAATTATGAACTATTTTACCTCAAATGAAAAAAAATTTCCAATACAGCAGCTTATTATATATATGTTTAGTTTTTTTTCAAAGCTATTAATCGTTAAGTCTAAAAATATTACAAATCCTGATAATATTTCCTCAGAAATCTCCGTTCATCCTTATGTGGCAAGGTCTTATGTTAAAGCAATGCATAATTACACACTTAATGAATTATTTCTTATTATTAAATTTATCAAAGAGCTTGATTTAATTTCAAAAGGATTAAAACAATTAAAAACAGATAGTAAAGCGTTAATGGGACAAATTATTTATAAAATTTTTTATAGATGAGAAAATTTCTAATACTAACATTTATATTATTTTTCGAACTAAATGTTTATAGTCAGGTTCAAGATAAATTAGATCAATATTTTGACAGTGAAAATTATGCATTATACATATCTCATTTTGAAGATAAATATTTATTAGAAGATCTAGATAATATTAATTCTAATCACGTTTCTAATTATATCATATCTCTTTTAAAATCAAATTTCAACTCATCTGGAATTGTCCCTTCAAGAAAACTTAAAAATCTTAAAAATAATATCGAAAATTATATTTTAAGTAATAAATCAAATACAACTGATAGGCTTTTGTATGAATACGGCAAATCTGAATTTAATAGCGACAGATTTAATTCATCAGTTAAATATCTTAGAAAAATAACATTTAAAAATGATGAGATATATTTTCTATTGGGTGTAGCAGAGTACAACATAAAAAACTATAAAAATTCTAAAGATTACCTTGAATTAGTTGATAGCGAAAAATATTTTGAGAAGAAAAACTTCTTTTTAGGTGTAATTTCCTATTTAGAAAATGATCTAGGATCTGCACTGAACTATTTTAATAATATTTCTAATTCTGATCTAGAAAATAAATATCTACAGTATTTAGTAAGTATTAATTTTATCAATAATAATTACAAAGAAACCATTTCATTAAAAAATAGAATAAACGAAAACGTAGATAATATAGATTATTGCTTGTTTTTTATAGGAAAGTCACATTTTATTTTAAAAGAATTTAAAAATTCTATCGACGTATTAACTCAACTAGGTAGTAAAGTAGACAGAGATGATGAGATATCCTTTATGATTGCTTACTCTCATTATATGAATAAAGATTATAATTTATCTAAAGAATTATTCAAGGCATTGTCTTATAAATCAACAGTTTATTCCCAATATGCATCATTTTATTTGGGTATGATATTTTTAGATGAAAATGATTTTAATCTCTCTAAAAACTATTTTTATGCATCCTATAAACAAAATAATGATCTTAATTACACAAAAAAATCATTAATAAATTATGCAAAATCAATTTACGAGTTAGGAGATTATGAACTATCAATTGCTGTTCTCAATAAGTTTAAAAATACCTATCCAGATGATGATTTTAGTGAAATTGATGAATTATTAAGTGAAAATTATTTTATGACTAATAATTATTCAAGAATAATATCTTTCATTAATTCAAAAAAGAATATAACTAATAGTGATAAAATNAAATTNCAATATGTNACATATCAAAAAGGTGTNAACGAGTTTAATAGGGGAAATTTTAAAANTTCTATCAAATACTTTGATTTATCTAAGAGATANAANACTGATTATNANATTTATGTAAAATCTGTATTAAANAANTCAGAAGCTTTATTTATTGGNAATTTATTTAATGAAGCAAAAAATGAAATTTTAGANGTTATAAACAGTAAAATTAATAATGAATTAAAAATTGAATTAGCATTACTTCTTGGGTATTCATATTTTAATATGAACGAGTATGTAAATGCATCGAAATATTTAAAAACTTATTTTGATTTAACAAACAANACTAATTCAAATCAAATTGATGCTCTACTTAGACTNGCTGATTCATATTATGCATCTAAAAGATTCAATAGGTCTATTGAATATTACAATAAAGCTTTNGAAGATAATAGTGTAAATAAGAATTANATAATATATCAAATTGGTCTTTGCTACTACGGATTAGACAATTTCACAAAATCTATTGAGTTTATGGATAAAGTAATTGTTAACTCAGATAAATCATTAGATGATGATGCTATATTCAGAAAAGCTCAAATTTATTTTGAAAACTCAGAATTTGACAAGTCAATAATTAACTATAATAATTTGATANATAATTATAAGTTTAGTGAGTATATACCTTATTCATATTTAAATAGAGCTACTTCATATTTCAATTTAAAATCCTATGAACAGTCAGAAGGAGATTATTTATTTATATTAAAAAATATTTTTGATGATAAAATACAAAGTCAAGCAATCCAAGGAATGCAAAAAATTGTATCCTATACAAATAATTTNACTCAACTAAATAATTTNATATCGGAATATAAAATAAGATTTCCTGATAACGATAATTTACTTAAAATACAATTTGATAATATTAGAAATCTTTATTTTAATCAAAGGTATAATGAACTTATATCTTATGTGAGCGATATTTTTTCTCAAGAGGAAAATATCTATAACTCATATGAGACAAATTATTATTTAGCAGAGTCTTATTTTAAAGTAAATGATTATAAGAATGCAAATGAAATATATGAGTTATTATTAGACAGTATAAATTCTAAATATTATTCAAGATCTTTAAATAGAATAGCAAAAATTAANCTTGATTTAAAAGATTATGATAAATCTTTATTTTACTATAAAGAACTGGAGAAAAACAGCAAAAACAATAGAGAAAGAATAGATTCTTATGTTGGGTCATTAACAAATTACTATTATCTAAAAGATTATGATTCTGTACATTATTACTCTGCTCAGATAAATAGTTTTGATAAAATATCATTTAACAATAGAAATAAAATAAACCTATTATCAGCTAAGTCTTATTTAGATGATGGAAATATTTCAAGTGGGATTGACAAACTATTAACAACAATTAATTTGGTAAATGATGAAAGTGCAGCTGAAGCTAATTACTTATTAGCAAAAATATTTTATGATCAATCACAAAATAGTCAAGCCTTAGAAACACTTTACTCATTAAATGAAAATTTTTCGAATTATGATTATTGGGTAGGGAAGTCTTATATCTTAATAGCAGAAATATTTATTTCCATGGATGAAATGTTTCAAGCTAACGCAACTTTAGAATCACTAATCGAAAACACTCAAATTAATGAAATTAAAGAAAGAGCTTCAGAACTTAAAAATAAAATTATTATAAATGAATAGGTTTCTATTAATAATCATCTTATTTAATCTTAATAATTTATTTGCACAATCAAATGAAGGTGAAATAGAAGATGCTCGAATTCTTATTGAAAAGAATAGTACTATTACTTTACCAAAAGTCGATAAATCAATTAAGAAAATTGATCTTGAGAATGTAAATATTGATAAAAAAATATTCGGCTTTGAAAATATTATTTTTAAACCAATAAAATCAGATAAAAAAATCGATAAAATACTNAGGGATGATACCTCATACGACTTCGAAAGAGATATTTTTATTGATTTAAAAGCAGGAAATTATTCAACATTTATTCTAAATACTAATCCCTACTTTAAAATAGGAAATAAATTNGCATTATACTCCGATATATTTATAAAACTAAACTCAAAGGGCTCTAAACTTTCAGGTGTAAGTGGAGAGGATATTAATGATATTAATTTATATGCTGACTATAAATACAGTGTTAATTCAAGATTATCGTCTTACCTTAATTTTAGCTCATATTCAAATGGTTATTATGGTTTTATAAATGATGAAAATATTATCTTAACTGACGATATTATTAGCGATTTACGTTTTTCAAATAATTCATTCAAATATAAATTTGATTGGGAGAATATTGGTAATCAAAGTAATTCCAATATAAACTATTCTGGTAAAATCTTTCAAAATTCATTTCATAATGAATTTCAACATACTATTAATAGTAATTTAACAGTACCTCTCTCAAACACTTTAGTATCTTTTATGCCAAAATTTGATTTTTATGAATTAGATCAAAAAAACAATCTAAATATGGTATCGAAAAATAAATTAAGTTTTACCCAGTTAGATTTACCATTAATTTTTGATTTCACATTTACTAACCTAAATATTAGAATAAATACTTCATATCAATTTTTATCAAGAAATTTTAAAAATAAATCAAATAAATCCTCATTTTCACCGGGAATAAAATTTAAATATTACAATAAAAATTTGACATTAAACCTTTCTGCTTCAAGAGGATATAATTATAATCAATACTCTAGCGAAATTCATCGAATGCCTTTTATTTATGAAAAGAATATTATTAATCAGTTTGATTTTAATAAAGAGCTTTACAGAATTAAATCAGGTGTTGATATAAACATATTTAATAATTCAACCCTATCATTAGGTTTCGAATCATTAAAGCTTGAAGGAAATTTAGACTATACATTATATTTAGGTGAATCATTACCATCAGATATTAAAATTCCTATGTATCTGTATACTATAGAGAGAGATAATAACACTCAGATAATAAATTATATTTCTTTATCATTTAATTCTAGGCTTTCAGAAAATTTTGAATCTAATATTAATTTTTTGAATACAATCTTTGATGAAAATCAAGTATTTCAACCCTTATATATAATTGATATTTCAAATTCTTATTCCTCGAATAACTTTTCTTTAACCTTAGGAGGGAACTTTGAGCTTGAGAGCTACGGCCTTAACTATAAAAACGAACTATTTGAAATGAAATCATTTATTGATATTTATTTNGATTCATCTTATGAGATATCAAAAAATTTAAATCTTAATCTTAGTATAAATAATATCTTAAATAGATATAATGAAAGATTCTACATGTATCCTGAACTAGGTATAAATTTTGTTGGTGGAATAAAATGGGTTTTTTAAATGGATAANAAGGACATCGATTATGGGTTGAATGATATTGACATCAATGATTATAAGCTAAAAAAAAACAATAATGGAAAAATTATAATTCCGATCATTTTATTTTTATTGGTTTACCTATCCTATAACTATTTACAAAAATCATATAATGTAGATAAAATTAATGAAACCAGTATTTCTTCAAATATAATAGAAGAAGAGAAAGTAGTCTNAGTAGATTCATTAACTGTAACTAGTGACTCTTTAATTCAAATCNCAAATGAAACTGATGATTCAAAATCAAATAATTTACCAACTATTACTGATGTTAATTTTTTAAATGGAAAATATTATGTTATAGCAGGAAGCTTTTCAAATTATAATTTATCTTTAAATAAAGCTAACTTATTAAATAAAAATGGATTTAATGCTTTAATTATTTCGCCAATAAATCAAAATAAAATGTACAGAGTTGCAGTTGATGTATATGACGAACTTGATATAGCAAAAAAAAACTTAAAGTCATACAAAGAAAAACTAAACAATGAATTATGGATTTTAAAACATTGATACTACAATTTCTAAATAATAATGATTCAACTATTAATGTATTGAATCAAGAACAGATAACCGTTATGGAACTTTTATTTAAAGGTGGATTTATGATGGTACCAATTTTAGTATTATTTGTAATTACAATTTACATTTTAATAGAGAAAATTTTAATTATAAATAGAGAGTCAAAGTCACCAAAAGGCTTTACTGATGAGATAATATCACGAGTAAAAAATGATGATATTAATGGTGCTAAATTAGTATGTTCAGATACTAATAATCCTGTTTCAAGAATGATTCTAAAGGGATTAAATAAACTTAATACTTCACTTAAAAATATAGAGTCATCAGTAGAAAATGTTGGTAAAATAGAAATTTATAATTTAGAAAAAAACTTAAGTTTATTAGCTACAATTTCTGGAGCAGCACCAATGATTGGATTCTTAGGTACGGTTACAGGAATGATTCAAGCATTTATATCAATTGCTGAAGAAGAAGGCGCAGTTAGTCCTAAATTATTATCTAGTGGAATTTATGAGGCGATGTTAACAACTGCAGCAGGATTGTTTGTAGGGATTATTGCATATTTATCCTATAACTATCTTGTATCAAGAGTTGAAAAATTAATCCATAAGATGGAATATACTACTATTGAATTCATAGAAACATTACAGAACAAAAAATGAATTTAAAATCAAATAATAAAATAAATCCACTTTTTAGTATGTCTTCAATGACAGATATCATATTTCTTTTATTGATTTTTTTTATGTTAACTGCTTCATTTGTAACTCCATCTGGTCTACCAGTTAATTTGCCATCTAGTAAATCCTCAACAATTGTAATTCAGAAGGTATCTGTTACTATAACTAAAGACTTAAAGTATTTTGTTAATGATCAAGAAACTTTACTAAATGATTTAGAAATTGTATTGAGGAATGCTATAGGAGAGGAGGAGGGTCTTGTAGTCCTTCATTGTGATAAAGATGTTCCAGTCGAACACCTAGTTAATGTAGCAGGAATAGCAACATCATTAGAAGCTAAAGTTTCTATAGCCTCAACTCCAAAAAAATAATGAATACAAATAATGATTTAAGAAAGAAAGCTTTTTATTTGACTGTAGGAACAAATATTTTGTTTTTTTTACTTTTAATGATAATTGTTGCTTGGAAAGAAACTTATCCACCACCTGAAGAATATGGAATTGAATTAGGTTTTGAGAATAATGAATTATCTGATGCAGACAGTGAAAGTTTTGAAGAAAATGATGAAGAAGTAGAAAATCAAATCGTTGAGGATCTTGAGATTGAAGAAAGTATGGAACCTGAGACTATAATTGAAGATGCAGTTGAAGATAATACAACCTCAAATGATTCAGAATCATCAGATTTAGATGAAATTCAAGAGATAGAAATTACAAACGATAGCGAATCTGAACTATCAGTTGACGTAAGCTCAGAAAATGAAACAAATAATAAAAATGAATCAGTAGATTCATCAACAATTAATGAAAGGTCTCCTTCATCAAAAATTATNGATGAAAGAGCTATTTTNAAAAANAAATCATCATCNGAATCNGGATCTAAAGGNTCTTCATTNGAAATGCAAGGATGGGTATGGGATTTTGAGCCAAANCCNATNGATAATAGNAGGGAAAGNGGNAAAATAATTTTTGAAATNATTGTAGATTATTATGGTGAAATAATAGGTTTAAAGACNTTAGAAACNACGCTTAGNCCAGCAATTGAGNANATTTATAGAGANGAAATATTAAAATTAACNTTTAGTCCNANTAATAACGATAANCCTGCAGANGTATCNAAAGGTAAAATAACCTTTATAATNAAAAATAATTAGGATTAAANAATGAANTATANTGAAGCNTTAGAGTTTCTTTTTAACAGTATNCCTAATTATCANAAATCNGGTNAAANTGCANTNAGACCNGGATTAACTAATATTNTAACTTTANCTAAACATTTTAANANTCCTCATAAANCTTTTNAATCNATCCATGTTGGNGGAACAAATGGNAANGGNTCTGTTTCNACNTCAATNGCTAANTTTTGTTTATCTCTTAATTTAAANNTTGGATTATTNACTTCTCCTCATGTATATGATTTTAGGGAAAGAATTCAAGTNAATGGNAAAAAAATNGATAAANNATTTATANAAAATTTNATAAANAATAATCANNNATTTTTNANANAAAANGATTTTTCATTTTTTGAAATAAATACTATNATGGCNTTTGANTATTTTAAAAATNAAAAAGTTGATTTAGCTNTAATAGAGGTTGGACTTGGAGGAAGACTTGACTCTACAAANATNATTGATCCNNTAATAAGTGTTNTTACAAATGTTGGTTATGATCATCAAAATGTATTAGGAAAAAAAATTGAAGATATTGTAACTGAAAAATCAGGTATTATTAAAAAAAACACTCTTTTTATTAAAGGTGAAAAACAAAATACTATTGATAAAATTTTTATAGATGAATGTAAAAATAAAAATGTTCAATATATTGATGCNTCTTCTGAATTAAATATTGAAACTATATCCAAAAACTTATCAGAAAGAGACATAAGATTTATTTATAACAAATCAATTTTTNAAATTTATTTAGATAACCCAACAAACTATTATTTTAAAAATACTATTACTGCTCTAGTTACATTTTTAAGAATCTGTAAAATTTATAATGAAAAACCATTATTCTTAAATAACAATAAATATACATTTAGTTTATATGGAAGATGGAATGTTATTTCAAAGAATCCTTATATCATTTCTGATGGTTGCCATAATATTGATGGTTTTCAATCAATAATTAAAGAAATTAATAGTTTATCATATAACAAGGTATATTTTATAATAGGAGGCGTCAGANAGAAGGGTTGGAGTAAAATATGTAATATTCTTCCTAAAAAATATAGATATATAATAACACAATCATCNAATAAAAGATCTATTAGTACATCCGAACTATCAAAATATTTTAATAAAAACAATCTAAAGTATCAAACAATAAATAATATTAATCAGGCAATCAAATATTGTAAAAAATTGGCCTTAAAAGATGATTTAATATTTATAGGAGGTAGTTTATTTCTAATTTCTGATCATAATGAAAAATAAATTAGAAAGGTATGCTTACAACAGAAATTCTGANTATGTGATCCAGGAAGGAAAAGGAATTTATAATTCTACAAAAGGCAAATGGAATAAAATTTTTAAAAATAATAATCCAATAATAATTGAATTAGCATGTGGGAATGGNGAATATACTGTATCAAGGTCTCTATCTAATAAACAAAAAAATTATATAGGNGTAGATATTAAAGGTGCAAGGATATGGAAGGGGGCTAATATCTTAGAAGAAAATAATATAAATAATGCTCTATTCTTAAGGACACAAATTGAATCTATTTCTAATTTTTTTGAAAAAAATGAGGTTGATGAAATTTTAATATCNTTTCCTGACCCAAGACCAAAAAAAAGAGATATTAAAAAAAGACTNACAAATAATTTTTTTTTAGAAATGTATCATAAAATTCTTAAAAAAAATGGATTATTAATACTTAAAACAGATGATCATAAACTTTTTGATTATTCATATGAAGAAATAAAATCATCTAAATTTAATATTGAAGATTATACAATAGATTTATATAATTCATCAAAATTTGAATTTTATAAAAAAATAAAAACTAAATATGAGAATAGGTTTTTATTAGAGGGTAAAAAAATTAAATTATTGATTTCTTCAAAGTGATTCATCTATTGATTCTAACAAATCTGATAACCCATCATAATCTTTTAAACCCGGTCTTATTTCATCTGATCCTTGAAGTAAAAGTCCAAAATTCTTATTTGTTAATTTAATACTAATTGATTTTATATTATCATATGGATTAATTAGTATCATATATTTTTCATCAATTAAATCTAAACAATCAATGTTTTCTGGTGATAAATTATCAATGGTCAATATTTCCACATCAGGAAAGTATTTTTTTAGATAATCATTAGTTTCCCTTTTAATTAACTTAGGATCAGGGATTCTAATTATAACTTTATTTTTATCAAATTTTATATTCTTGCTATTATTTTTATAATTAATTTGAATAGCATCAAAATCTTCTTTTTCTAAAATTCCATTGATGTGTTTTTCAGATGAATTATTAAATTCTGCCACTAATTTAACTCCATTAATCCACTGACATATTTCTTTTACTGATTCTATTTCTAATTTATTTTTTGAGTTTTCATCAAGATTGAACCCTAAACTATTTACCATCATACCTGAGCAGTATCTAGCATCACTTAAATTTGATATAGAGCTAACATGAACAAAATATTTTAATGACATTGTAATACTGTTTATAAATAAATTATTTTTGCAAAATAAACATATTAGGTTCAATTATGAGCAAACATGGAAAAGTTCTTGTAGCTATGAGTGGCGGAATAGATAGTTCCGTTACAGCAATTCTCCTGAAAGAACAAGGATATGAAGTTATTGGATTAACTATGAAAACATGGGATTACGAATCCTCTGGGTCTAGTAAAAAAGAAACGGGTTGTTGTAGCCTTGATTCTATTAATGATGCAAGAAATATAGCAGTAGATTTAGGCTTTCATCATAATATCTTAGANATAAGGTCTGAATTTGGAGATTATGTTATTGATTATTTTACTGANGAATACATGCTAGGGAGAACTCCTAATCCATGTGTTTTATGTAATACACATATCAAATGGGAAGCTTTATTAAAAAGAGCAGATAAACTAGGTTGTGAATTTATTGCGACTGGCCATTATGCTAATATTAATAAATTAAATGATAGGTATTATGTCTCCAAAGGAAAAGACGTAAATAAAGATCAATCTTATGCATTATGGGGAATAAGTCAAAAAAATCTTAGTAGAACCATATTTCCTCTTGGAAATCTTGAAAAAAAAGAAATTCGAAAAATAGCTTTAAAATCAGGATATGAAAATCTTGTCAAAAAATCTGAATCATATGAAATATGTTTTGTTCCTGATAATAACTATAGAAATTTTCTTAGAAATAGGGTAGATGACATAGANANGAAAGTTGGTAATGGAAACTTTATTGATGAAGAAGGAAATATTATAGGGAAACATGAAGGATATCCATTCTATACTATTGGTCAGAGAAAAGGCTTAGGAATTGCTTTAGGATATCCCGCATACGTAACTAATATAAACATGAAAAAAAATGAAGTTACCATTGGATCATTTGATGAATTAAAAAGGGATGGAATGTATGTTAATAAACTTAATTTTATGAAATATGAGAATATCAATGATAAATTAAATGTAGACACAAAAATCAGGTATAATGATAAAGGAAACCCTTCTATAATTGAACAGGTTGATGATACAGTAAAAGTTTATTTTGGAAATGGTGTTAGTGCAATAACTCCTGGTCAAGCTGCAGTTTTCTATGAAAATAATGATGTGATTGGTGGTGGATGGATTAAATCAAGTTTTGATAAAAAGGAAATTAAAGAATATAAAAAAATAAAATATGACTAAAGTATCAGTATCAATACTTGACTGTGACTTTGAAAATTTAGATTTTGAAATTGATAGAATAAATAAATCAATTTCAGATTATATTCATTTAGATATTATGGATGGATCTTTTGTAAATAGGAATACAAAAGACTTATTTGATATTAAAAAAATTAAAAACCTATCAAAAATACCTTTAGATGTGCATTTAATGGTTGATAACCCTTTAGATGAAATTGAGATTTATTCTAAAATGAATCCTAGAATAATTACAGTTCATATTGAAAATAACAAAAATGTTAATGAGTGTATTGNACTTATCAAATCAAAAAATTCAGAAGTAGGANTAGCAATCAACCCAAATACAGAAATATCATTAATTAATCCATATTTAAATTCTGTAGATATGGTTTTAGTAATGTCTGTATATCCTGGTAAAGGAGGCCAAAATTTTATAGAAAGTACTTTTGAAAAAGTAAAACAGTTAGAAAAGTTAAAAAAGAAAAATAATTTCAAAATTTCAGTTGATGGTGGAGTAAANAATACTAACTCAACTAATCTTAAAAATTCAGGGACAGATATATTAGTATCTGGAAGTTTTCTTATTAAAAACTCTGATTTAGACAATGCAATAAAATCACTCTGAAATACCTGATTTTTGTATTTTTTGAGCCAAAAAATAAGTATATTTATACCTATAAATATTCATATTAAAATTTCATGGTAGAAGATAAAAATCAAAATATAATTCCAATAAATATTGAGGAAGAAATGAANGGAGCTTACATAGATTATTCTATGTCAGTTATTGTTTCTAGAGCTCTTCCTGACGTTCGTGATGGATTAAAGCCTGTTCACAGAAGAGTTCTTTATGGAATGCTTGAAATGGGAGTTAATTACAATAAAAGCTTTAAAAAATCTGGAAGAATAGTTGGAGATGTCATGGGTAAATATCATCCTCATGGGGATTCATCTGTTTATGAGACGATGGTAAGAATGGCTCAACCATGGTCTTTGAGATATATGTTGGTTGATGGGCAGGGAAATTTTGGATCTGTAGATGGAGATTCACCTGCTGCTATGAGATATACTGAAGCAAAACTGAAAAGAATTTCAGATGAACTTTTATCAGATATAAATAAAGATACTGTTGATTTTCAGCCTAATTATGATGACACTTTAAATGAACCAACAGTATTGCCATCTAAATTCCCAAATTTACTTGTAAATGGTTCTAGTGGTATTGCCGTTGGTATGGCTACAAATATGGCTCCTCATAACTTATCTGAAGTTATTGATGGTACTATTCATTATATTGACAATAATGACGCTAGTGTTGAAGATTTAATGCAATTCATAAAAGCACCTGATTTTCCGACTGGAGGAATCATTTATGGATACCAAGGCGTTAAATCTGCTTTTGAAACTGGAAAGGGTAGAGTAGTTATCAGAGCAAAAGCTTCCATCGAAATAAATGATAATGAAAAAGATCAAATAATTGTTTCTGAGATACCATATATGGTGAATAAGGCATCTATGATTGAAAAAACTGCTCAACTAATCAATGATAAGAAAATAGAGGGAATAAGTGATATAAGAGACGAATCAGATAGAAATGGATTAAGAATTATTTATGATTTAAAAAGAGATGCTATNCCAAATGTTGTTCTAAACAATCTATATAAATATACTCAGTTACAATCCTCATTTGGAGTTAATAATGTTGCGTTAGTAAATGGAAGACCAAAAACATTAAATCTTAGAGAACTAATTGAAAACTACGTAATTCATAGACACGAAGTAGTAACAAGAAGAACTGAATATGAATTAAAAGAGGCTGAAAAAAGATCTCATATACTTCAAGGATATATCATTGCATTAGATAATATTGANGATGTTATTGAACTTATAAAAAAATCAAATAGTCCAGATGAAGCTAAAAAAGGATTAATATCAAAATATAAATTATCAGATATTCAATCTAAAGCTATACTTGAGATGCGTCTTCAGAAGTTAACAGGNTTAGAGAGAGAAAAGATTAATAAAGAAAATGAAGAGCTTAATAAACAAATAAATAACTTAAATGATATACTTTCAGATAAGAGCAGAAGAATGGATATCATAAAAGATGAATTATCTGAAATAAAAGAGAGATATGGAGATGAGAGAAGGTCAGAGATTGAACATTCAGCTGCAGAGTTTACTGTAGAGGATATGATTCCAGATGAAGATATGGTTATTACTTTCTCTCACCAGGGTTATGTAAAAAGAACTTCTCTAGATGAGTATAGGACTCAAAGTAGAGGTGGAGTAGGTGCAAAAGGAGTAAAAACGAAGGATGATGATTTTAATGAACATCTTTTTATTGCATCAACACATAATTATTTGTTGATATTTACTGAATTTGGAAAGGTTTTTTGGAAAAAAGTTTGGGAAATACCTGAGGGATCAAAAGTTTCCAAAGGTCGAGCAGTACAAAATTTAATAAATATTGAAAGTGGAGATACTATAAGATCAGTAATAAATATTGATAATCTTACTGATGAAGATTATTTAAATAATAATTATTTAGTAATGTGCACAGAGGGAGGNACTGTTAAAAAAACGAAACTAGAGGCATATTCTAGGCCACGGGTTAATGGAATAAACGCAATTACCATAAAGGAGAATGATAGACTATTAGATGTTAAATTAACTAATGGAGATAATCAAATTATAATAGCTAAAAGATCTGGAAAAGCAATTAATTTTCATGAAAGTAATGTTAGACCAATGGGTAGGACAGCGTCTGGAGTTAGAGGTATAAAGCTNGAGAATGATAAAGATAGGGTGATAGGTATGGTTTGTGTAACTAGAGAAGACTCAGACTTATTGGTTGTTTCTAAAAATGGATTTGGAAAAAGATCTTCAATTGAAGACTATAGAATTACTAAAAGAGGAGGTAAGGGNGTAATGACTCTTAAGATCACAGATAAAACAGGTAATTTAGTNTCAATNAAAGAAGTTAAGACTAATGATCAATTAATGATNATTAATAAATCTGGAATAACTATAAGAACATCTATTACTGACGAAAACATTAGAGTAATGGGAAGAGCAACTCAAGGTGTAAAATTAATTAAACTTGCTGAAAATGATGAAATTTCNTCAGTAGCAAAGATTGAAAATATTGAAGGAGAAGATGAAGAATAATTTTATAAATTTGTAATAATAAATACTCAATAAAATGAAAAAAATATTTTTACCATTAATACTTNTACTATTCACCATAGATGGATTTGCTCAATTCAAAGGAAATCCTGGAAAAGCAAAATCATCCTTAGATAAAGCTGCACTTAAAACAGATTTAAATGAAATTAAAGACTTACTTATCTTAGCAAAAGGAGAAATTGATGCTGCAATTGAAATTGAAAAACAAAGACAAAAAGCTAATACCTGGTTGATTAGAGGTGATGTATATGCAGCAATTGCTAAAGGNTTTTTAGATTTGGATTCTGAAGCTATAGAAAAAGCAATCGAAGCATATGATAAAATAGGAACAGAGGTTTCAACNAANGATATTACTATAATTACAAATACAAATGCTGGTAGACAAAATTTATCATCATTCTTTATAAATAAAGCAATNACAGCNCTTCAAGGATCAAATAATCCAAATTATGAAGAAGCATTTGACGCTTTTAATTTATCTCTAAGAGTTAATCCAGAGGATACGTTAGGGTTACTATATGGAGGATTTGTTGCTGAACAGTTACAGAAATATGATGTAGCTCTTTCATTNTATGATAAGTTAATGAAGAGAAATGTATTGAATTCTAAAAACTCGAATACTATATATCAAAACTCAGTAAACATTCTATATCAAAATTGTGCAGTATTTGGAGAATGTGATTCTTTTGAAAGAACGACTTCTCTTATCAATAAAGCAAAAAAATTATTTCCTGAGAATAATTATTATCCATCTGTTGAAATAAATATAGCAATGAGGTTAGATAAGGTTGATGAGGCAAGACAAAAAATTGATGAGAGATTAAGTACAGACCCTGATAAT
Source organism: Flammeovirgaceae bacterium (assembly GCA_002697405.1). Classification (GTDB taxonomy): domain Bacteria; phylum Bacteroidota; class Bacteroidia; order Cytophagales; family MED-G16; genus MED-G16. Next base: position 8,146 of record NZVP01000013.1, on the reverse strand, counting down.
CCTAGCTTACATTTTAATAGGGCAGTACTATACTATAATTTAGGATTAGCTCTTACAGATAGAAATGANTTCACTGATAAAGAAAAACTNGATACTTTAGATGTAGTATTTAAAACTTCAATTGAATCCTATAAAACAACNCTACAATATGAACCTAATAACGATAGGGCATTACTATACTTATTAGATGCTTATAAGGCTAATGCTAAGCCATATTATGACTTAGAGAGAAATTTAGATTTTCTTGCTTTAGGNAGTAAATACCAAGCAGAATCTAATAGGCTTAAAAATGAAGGAAATGTTAGGATAGAGGAAGCAATTGACTATTCTAAAAGTTATATGGATATGAAAGGTGTGATGATATCTAATGAAGATATAGCTACAATTTATCCAATATTTTCAATTTTAGAAGATTATGATAATTTAATTGATATATTATCTATTTCAATATCTAGAGACAATACAAACATTGAATATCTAGAAGTTCTTAGAAGTGCTTACATGAAAAAGAAAGACTACGAGAATGCTGAGAGAATTTATCAAATGATTCTTAATCTACAATAAACCTATATTTTATTTTCTAATTATTTATAAGGAATTCTTTGATCTCCTTTGAATATTCAATTAAAAGATCATTAGGAATAGGCAGTAATAAATTATATTGACTGATTAACCACTTATCATTTTTTTTAATTAATACACCAGTACCTCTAAAAATACCATATTTTTCATTTTCTAACTCTTCATCAAACCATGCGGTATTTTCATTTATAAAGATATTTCTAGAAATTGGTTCATAGGTCCAGCCTGTCCCAGTTTCAAATCTTTTAAGAGCATAATCTTTAAACTCATCAATACTCCATCTTTCAGTTGCATCAGTACCAAAGAATACACCTTCAGAGTCGAACAAATCGAAATATTTAACACCATCTGCTTTACTTGCATACAGATGAAGATTATCTAAAACCTTATTTATTTCTTTCTTATCGTCATTAAATAATAAGATTGATATATATATAAATAATTTTACCATATCCTATTTAACATAATATAAATTATATAACATTTAATTTACTGTTATTTCCTTTGAGAGTTTATCTATTGTTAGTTTAAACTTACCTGGTTCAACAATATAATCATTATTAAGATTAACAAATGCAAGATTATCTACAGGTAAATCAAATATTATTGTTTTTGTTTCACCAGCTTTAATTTCAACTTTGCTAAAGTCTCTCAATCGTTTAATATCAGGAGTAATTGAAGCATATAAATCCGATGAATACAATTGAATTGTTTCAAAACCATCAATTTCACTAGTATTTTCAATATTTACCGAAACTTTTATAGTATCACTCGAATTAAATTCTTCTTTATTTATTTTTAAGTTACTATAAACAAACTCTGAATAACTTAATCCAAAACCAAAATCATATAGGTTATTTACTTCTCCAACATAATTGTATGCACCCTGAGCATTATTTTGAACCTCTGAAGGTTTATAATAATAAGGTAATAAAGAATTAGGGTATAATGGATAAGTATAAGGTAGTTTTCCTGAAGGATTTACATTACCTGATATTATATCAGAAAGAGCATCCCCTCCAAAGTTTCCAGGTAAATAAACATTAACCACAGCGCTCATAAGTGCCTCAATATCAGATATTAATCTAGGTCTACCTAAATTTAAAATTAAAATTATTGGCTTACCAGTTTTGGCTAATTCTTTTGCTAATTTCAACTGTAAATGATGAAGAGTAAGATCATTTAAATCTCCAGGCTTTTCAGTATAAGTACTTTCACCCAAACAAAGAACCACATAGTCTGAATTNTTAGCTTCTCTAACAGCTAAATTTATATTGTCTTCCACCATATCATAATAACTTCCATTTTCTTTATAAGAGACCCCTGAGACGTATTTAACGTTATTTTTACCATAATTATTAGCTATAGCCTCATATATAGTGTTAAATTCACCCGCAAATTGATCTGTTAAATCACCTTGCCATGAATATGTCCATGCTCCATTCAAGGTTCTCATATTATTTCCATTTGGTCCAGCAACTAAAATTCTTGGATTTCCTTTAATTGGAAGTATGTTATCATTATTTTTCANAAGAGTTATTGATTCAGAAGCAGCCTTATATGCTAACTGATGATGTTTTTTTGAACCAAAATCACTGTATTCTTCATAATTTGTAACAGGATTTTCAAATAAGTCNAACTCNAGCTTAAGCTTTAATATTCTTTTTACTGCATCATCAATTCTTTCAATACTCACCTCCCCTTCATTAACTAAATCTTTTAAATTATTAATAAAATTTTCGTATTCATAAGGAACCATCGACATATCAATTCCAGCATTAATTGCCATTTTTACTGCTTCTTTCTGTGAATCTGCAACTTTATCCCTATCATGTAACTTTCTAATATCTTCCCAATCTGTTAAAATAACACCTTCAAATCCTAACTCATTCCTTAAGACATTTATCATTAAATTATAATCAGCATGTACAGGCAATCCATTTATTAGGCCAGAGTTAATCATAATAGTTTTTGCTCCTGCATCAATAGCTTTTTTAAATGGTTCAATATGGTATTCTTTTAGTACATTATCAGGTATATAAGCTGGAGTCCTATCTTTACCAGAAATTGTTGCATGATATCCAACAAAATGCTTCATACAAGCAGCAACATTATATTTATTTGATATATCATTATTTAAACCTTGATAACCTTTAATCATCTCAACNCCAAACCTTTCTACCATCAATGGATCTTCACCAAAAGATTCAAATTGTCTAGAAAAACGTGGATCTAGACCAAGATCAAGAACTGGAGAAAAATTCCATGGTATACTTGAAGCTCTTGTCTCATAAGCACAAACTAAAGCCATATTATATGCATTTTCAGGATTCCAACTTGCTGCAGTAGTAATCTGCTGAGGGAACATAGTAGCTCCATCAGTATATGTTGTTCCATGAATAGCATCAATACCATAAATTACAGGAATTCCAAGATTTGTATTTTTCATAGCTATATCCTGTATTTTAGAAATATTTTTAAACCAAACACTTGGTTTTTGAGCAGTATTATTAATAGTATTTAATACCGAACCTACTTTAAAATCTACAAGAGCTTTATTTGCCTTTTTCTCATCTATTTCCATTGGAAATGAAGATGACCATTTGTTTGGACCCTTTGCAATTACAGTCAAATTAATTTGTGTCATTTGACCAACTTTTTCTTCTAATGTCATTTTAGAAAGAATATCATCTGCTTTTTTATCAATGTCAGAAACTGAATTTTGATTAGTGCAAGAAAAAAATAATAATAGGATTATAATATATCTCATANTAGATAGTTNACNGGTTTAAAATGAATTNGTAATTTAATTTAGTCAGATATTTTCCAAAAAGCTATACCTCCAGCTTGTTTTCCAANNTTTACNGATGANANTAANTCNANTGANTCNANATNAATNACATCAACAATNCCNGGCTCNCCNCCTATNCCNTCAACNGANATAAATGCATATTTANTATCNGGTGANATNGCNATTCCATGNGATACACTNGTNGTATTTTTNATAGTNTTTAAAANTTTCTTNTCNTTTAANTCTAAAATAGCAGTACTCCCCTCACCNTTNAANGTAATNANNAATTTNTCTCCNTNAGGAGTAATTTCNACATTATATGGGCCTTTACCGGTTTTAATTCTTTCTGTAACTTTCCATGTATTAAGATCAACCTCAATAATTTCATCAGATCCATTTCCAGCTATATAAGCAAAACTAGAATTTGGATGAGGAATAACCCAAGTAGGTTTAACATTTGAATGCTTCATCATTGAATGTGATGAATGATCCATATTAGAATGCTCCATATGATTATGGTTCATATGATTGTGATTCATATGATCATTCATTTTTTCTAAATCAAGCTTTCTATTTACCTCTAATGATATCCCATCTATTTCAAATAATTCTCCTGACATCATTGCCACAGAGTACTGATATAAACCATCAGATGATAATCTTGAACCATGNGGCATTGCACCAGTTGTAATTTGTTTTATTTCAACCATTAGTTCAGGATCAACTACAGATACTGTGCTCGGTTTCATATCTCCATGAAGATTAAAGTTTACACAATACAAAAAACCCGTAGATGGAGAAACCTGCATAGTTGCAGGGAAAAGCCCTAAATTAGTCTTTGATATTGCAATATTGTTTTCAGTTGAATATTTAACTAAACTACCATATGGACTACCATGTGCCANTGTCAGATACCAATAATCACCAGATGGATCAACAGTTATCCCATGAGGACCTTCAATTTCAGTTGGCATCACACCTACTTCTATCCTTTCTAACTCCTCTATATTAACACCATCAAACTTTAATAATGAAACTACATCATCTGATTCAGCNGCAACGTATAAATAATAATTTTTATCTGCCTTAATTTCATATGAATAAGTCAGAAATAATAAAATTAAAAACCTTATCATACTTAATTTAGATATTGATTTACTTTTGAATTATCAGGTTTAATCGGCATCACCTTAGCAGCTCCTAAGCCACTATTCCAATCAGAATAAAAAACGTAACCCTTATATAATTGAGCTCCCCAGGCCATAGTTGCAAAAGGTATATAACTGTCTTTGTCACCAGTTAAAATGTACCCTATTTCTCTTCCTTGCTTATAAAGATCTCCCATTAAATCTCCACTAATATCCACAACTCTAATTCCTCCAGAATACATAGCAACATATAAAACGTCATCTTTNATCCAGTAATTATGAGACCCATGTCCAGGAAGTTCATACCTAGCTACTTCTTTTGGATTATCTAAATCAGAGAAATCAACAAAATGAAGAAAACCTGCTGTCTCATTAGGCGCATTTACATCAATTCCCTTAGGAAAAATTTCATCACCTAAAACAGTATAAAACTTACCAGTTGATTTACTTTTAAAAGGAAATGTTGCATGATGTGCACCACTAGCATAATCATAATTTCCAAATGCAACAGGATTTGAGGGAGAACCTCCAGCTATACCATTACCAACATCAACCAAATAAACTCCATCTCTCCAGTTTGAGGAATACGCTATACCGTCTTCAATCCAAACATCATGAATAGCTTGTCCTTCTTTTCCTAATTCAAACATTCCAACTTCTACAGGATTTTTAGGGTCTTCAATATTTAAAATATAATATTTTTGACCAGCACTTAATGCATATACATGATTTTCATAAATAAACATATTATGAACACCTCCTGTAAGATTTTTTGTGTATTCTGCAATAATTTCAACATCGTATGGATTAGATACATCAATAATAATAATTCCATTTTTTCTATTAGATGCCCCTTCCCTACCTATTATACAAATTCTTCCATCCTCAGATACTTTAACATCATTAACTGTCCTTGCATCAACTTGAACACTATCAATCTTTAAAATATTTGCAGGATCAGTTACATCCCAAAAATATGTTGTACCGTCAGCTCCCCATGTTCCTGTAACAGCATAATCTTTTCCATCAGCACCCTCAAATACCCAAAAGTCAGAAGTATGTTTGTCATTGACCAAACCTTTCCCAACTTTAACAACATCTCTTTTAACATTTCTTTGGTAAACATTCAATGCTTGAGAGTTAGTTACATTACCTACTGAAACAGTAACTAAATAATTTCCAGCAACATCAGCAACAAATCTTCCGTCATTATCAATTAAACCTGATGCCGTATTACTTTTATCAAAAGATTTTCCTTTAAATGAAAATTCTAATGGGGCGTCAGTAACTTCATTTCCCCTTTTATCATATGCTTTTGCATCAAACTGTACAACATCTCCAGTCCTTAATTCATTTAAATTAGACTTTAACTCTATAGATGTTACAGGATTATCAAAAACCTCGATATTAATTCTTCCGGTTATTCCATCAAATGTTGCCTCTAAAGTAGTTTTACCTTCTTTAATAGCCTTAATATTATTAATAGGATCTATTGATAATATATCATTTGTAGAGTTTAATGAGAAATTTACATTGTCTCTTTTGAAGCCCATTTCATCAATTACCTCATATGAAATTGGTAAATATGTACCAGTATATACTTTATTAGTATTAAGAGTTACATTAATTTCTTTTACTTTAGGATATTTAACATTCACTTGAAAAGTTCTGCTTACTCTTTTTTTATCTTTACCAAAACAAACTGCAACTACCTCATGTGAACCAGGTTTGTTAGCTGTAATGGTTCCTGACTGATTATCAACTGATATTGAATTTGCAGTACTAAAAACACCTCTTTTATTATAATAAATCATCCTTTCACAGTCTGACCTATTATTTTGTAAGTCTACTACAAATGTTGAAGGTGTAAAACTATCTCCAATACTTAATTCTAGGTTTTCTAAATCTGAAACAATTAATTTTTCTTGTCCATATGTAATTATCGGAGTAAGAAAAAATAAAATTATAAATAGTGCTCTCATATTTTAAAAGTTTAATTAGTTAATGCTCCACTCAGCTAATAACTTAATGTGGGGGTCTAATTTAATTTCTTTTGGATTATAATCTGAAGAAATTATATATTTTTTTGATTTTTCATCAATATTAATAGTCTTTATTATTGATTTTTTTTCATCATAATGAATTTCTATCTCTAATGGCATCTCAAACAAATAACCATCATTTTGGACTTGACTTAGATCTATTTCAATTTCTTTTTTTCTTTCATTATACTCCCATGACAAATCTAATTTCATTATACCGCCTTTGTATAACCATTGATCAAAAAACGTATCTAAATCTTTTCCAGATACATTTTCCATTTCCAATTTAAATTCTTCAGTTGTNGTACTTAGGTTATAATATTTAGTATAGTAATTTCTTATTCCTTCTCTAAAATTATCTTCTCCAACATAATTTCTCAACATATGTAATACCCAAGCTCCTTTCTGGTATTGAAGACTATAGGTTAATACATCTTTCATATCCTTTAAGTTATTATGAACAACTGAAGCATCTTTATCAGTTTCATAAAAGTCAAATACTCTTTTTTTGGCTTCTTTCAATCCCTGTACAAAATCATCTCTGCCATATGCATGTTCCCTNAACATAAGNGTAAAATANGTTGCAAAGCCNTCACTTAACCAGACATCGTCCCAATCATACTCAGTTACACAGTTACCAAACCACTGATGGGCTACTTCATGAATTATAACATTTCTCCATCTAACATCTCTTTTTCCTGTCACTGAAACATCACTGTAAAAAATTGCAGTGGCTGANTCCATCCCTCCTTTTACACTGTTAGTTTGAACATTGGCAAGTTTCTCATAAGCAAAAGGNCCTATGTAATCTGAAAAGAATTCCAAAGTATGTTTAGTTGGAACTTTAAAATCATANAANCCATTATCTCTATCCTGTTTATAAACCCAAGTTTGTATTGATTTTCCNTCAAAATAATCAACATAATCTANTGCAAATTCAGCAACACCTACTGCATAAAGCCAACAGGAAATTGGGACTGACTGTCTCCAGTGTGTCTTTTTAATTTCTTTATTAACATTTGTCTCTTCAACTAACAAACCATTTGATATTACCTGATAATGATTTGGCGCATATATTATAAAGTCTGATGTTGCTTTATCATAGGGATGATCGACCAGAGGAAGCCAATTTCTAGCTTTATTAGGCCAGTTATCACTGAAAAACGTCCTGTCTCCATGCATATTATCACCAATAATTAATCCGGTTATCGGAACTCCGCTATATTTTACTGAGATAATATCAGATATACTAAAGCTAATATCTTTAACTGATATATTTAGTTCGTTATTTAAGTGAGAGTAAGGTATTTCTTTACCATTAAATAAGACAGAATGAACTTCCATTCCTCTCCCCTCTTCATTTTTAGAAATCAGATCTAATCTTACATTTTCTTCAGTTGGTTTAATATGCAAATTAATATCCGCATTACCCTCAATTATATCATTTGTATCATTGAAATGAAGTTCAAAAGTGTAATTAATAATATCAATATTTGGGTTTTTTGGGTATGCGTCTTTAGCCATAACATATAATGGCAAAGTGAATAATATAAGAAAGTATAAGTGTTTCATTGGGCTTTATT
>NZVP01000012.1 GCA_002697405.1 Flammeovirgaceae bacterium | reverse complement strand
AGCGGTATTAGATAATTACTAAAAGTACCACTTAACCCAGCAGTTAAAACAAAAAAGACCATAATTGTGCCGTGCATTGTAATTAAAGCTAGATAAACTTCTGGATCAATTTTACCTTGTGGAGTCAACCAATTTCCAATTATTGGACTTAAAGCAGTAAGATCCATATCAGGAAACCCTAACTGAATCCTAAATAGAGATGACATAGCTCCTCCAATTATAGCCCAAAAAATACCTGTTATTAAAAACTGNTTNGCAATNACCTTNTGNTCNTCNCTAAATATNTATTTAGTNATAAANCTTTCATCATGATGATCATGATGGTGTTCTTCAACTTTANTCTTTGGTTTACTTTTAATTGTTTTTGTAACTCCCATATTTAATCGTTTAATACGGCAACATCCGTAGAATTGTTTTTAACAAAATTTGAATAGTAATCTGGATTTTTTTCAATCCATGATTTTTGAGAATTTTTCCATTTAATATATTCCCATTCTTCAACTACTACCACTGTATGTTTCATAGAAAAGTGTGCTCTTCCACAAATTTTATTACATACTATTTCATAGTTAAAATTTTCATTACCAGTTTCTGCTCTCATCTCNTCAGTNGTTTTAGAAGGAACAAACCACATCTGAGTAGGCATACCNGGAACAGCATTCATCTGAGATCTCATGTAGGGTAAATAAACACTATGAATAACATCTCTAGCTCTAATTTTAAAAAGAACNGGCTTTCCTTTTGGTATATAGATTTCTCTAGGCATAAAGTCATCTAAAGAAGAAGAATCAGAAAAGTCGATACCAACAATATTTTCAACATCAATAAGTTTATAATTAAAATTTCCTAATTGATTATCAGGACCAGGATATCTTGATGCCCAGGCAAATTGATAACCAATAACCTCAATAACCTCTGCATCCTCTGGAGGAGGNCCCATTATTTTATTCCATTTTACCAAGCCCCAACCTATTAATCCGACAAGAACAATAGATGGGATAACAGTCCAAATAATTTCAAGTTTATGGTTTTCAGGATAAAAATGAGCTTTTCTAGATTTATTAAATCTATATTTATAACCAAAATAGAACATAACAATCTGAGTGATAATGAATACTGTAAAAGTAATAGCTGTAGTTACCCAAAAAAGGACTTCAATCTCAGGTGCATGTTCTGATGCCATCGGCAGAAAGTAGTTATCAAACTGATCGTAAGAATACCAAATAATTCCAATAAAAGATATAATTAAAAATATAACCCCAGATAGAGCATTTATATTATTATTTCCATCTTCAAAAGAATTTGAGATTCTCTTCTTAGCTACACTCAATATTTCAGTAGATCTAAAGAATAAAAATACTGCAGTAAGAGATAAAATTAGAATTAATCCAATAACTATATTCATAACGCAAATTTATATACCAACTCTTAAATTTCCACTGTTGAAGTGATGAATTTTAGCACAAAAAAAAGTTTTGTTTATTTAAAAATTTCAAAATAAAAATTAAATATCGTGGTGTAAACTTTCATCTAACATTGGATGATTTTTAGCAACCAAAGGAAGTTTGGTTAGCCCATGTAGTACAACAAATAAAAANGCAGATAAAAAGACTAATAATATTCCNATCTCTAAAAATCCGAAGCCTCCATTACTCTTTAAAACTCCTGGCGTAACCATTAAATAAAAATCTATGAAGTGACCAAATAAAACAACTGGACATGCAATTTTGAGAAATCTAGTAAACCTCTTACTTGCTCTTGTCATTAAAAATAAAAATGGAAAGAAGAAATTTAAAATTAGATTAAGTAGAAAGAAAGGATAATATATATCACTATCAAGTCTTTCAACAAAATATATTGTTTCTTCTGGAATATTAGCNTAGTAAATTAATAGAAACTGAGAGAACCAAATATATGTCCAGAAAACACTAAAAGCAAATACATATTTTCCTAAATCATGAAGTACACTATGATTAACAAAAGTTAAGTATCCATTATCTCTTAATATAATTATAATATAAGTTATTAANGCTAATGCTGAAACCCACCAACTTGCAAAAACATACCACCCAAACATTGTACTAAACCAGTGAGTATCAATTGATAAAACCCAATCCCATGCAGCAACTGATTGTGTAAATGCATAGAATACTACAAAAACGGTAGAAATTGTAAACAATTTTTCCCATGATTCCGTGCCACCAAGTTTATCTTCCTTNGCTACATGTTTTAGTATTAAACTATAGAATAGATACCATATTCCTAAAAAGAAAACCATTCTTCCTAGAAAAAAAGGAAGATTTAAATAAGCTTTNTTACCGTCAATAACATAATCATATCTTGGATCTGATTTATCATATAAATAATCATGAGTCCAATGAAAAACATCATGATTAACTATAGCAAATACTAAAAGCATTANTATACTCCCAGGAAGTAACCATCTTCCAATTGCAAGTGGAACCCTNAGAATTCCTGAAGACCANCCTGCTTGTGAAACATATTGAATNGCAACAAAGAATATAGCTGANATTGAAATNCCTAAAAAATANACAACATTTATCCATAAATTTGAATATAATCTATGATACCAATGGTACTNTGAATGTCCATCACTAGAATTATAAGTATCTACAGCATGTGAAACCTCTTCATGACCATGACCAGAGTTAATTACAGAATATAATCCAAATAATGTGAGTAATACTCCTCCANTGAATAAGTAAAGTAAGTTCTTTTTTATATTGTTATTAAAATCAAAAATTTCTTTCATACTATTGTTTTTGAAGTGTTTGAACATACTTTACAATTTTCCATCTATCTTCGATTGAAATCTGAGATCCGTGACCCCACATCCTACCTTTCCCATGTGTGATTACATGAAAAATATGACCTTCTGANCTATCTTTTACTGCTCTNGAATTATANGCAGTTACTCCTTTATAAACCTTACCAACTAATCCATCACCCATGCCTTTGTCGCCATGACAATGAACACAGTATCTATCGTATAAAATTTTTGCTTCTTTTAAAACTTCATCAGATGACTCAATCGGATTCTGTATTTTGGCGGCTAATTCTATACTATCTTTTGGTATTCTATAGGGNAGATAAGACCCTCTTTTAACAGTATTTTCAACTGGCTCTCTCATTGTCATACCATATGGATTATATGGATTAGAGTTATAAAACTCCCCATGGCCATCGTCTGGATTTGAATCTAACCAACTTCCTATTTCCTCGTCTTTAACTTGGGATAAAGGCTCATAAGGAACCGAATGATACATATTAGGAGCATATTCTACACCAGGATCATCTTTTCTTGCTGANCAAGAAGAAATAAGCACTAAGACTAAAATTAATTTTATAATATTTCTCATAAATCCATTATCTTATCATTAACTTCTGATGCTCCACTAGTATTTAAAATAGTTTTTATTTTTTTTGAGTCTATACTATTGTTATCAACTTCTATAGCCATAACATGTTTATCATTTGTAGATCTTATATCAAAAGTTTTTGGTTTTCCCCAAGGCTTCAAATCACTAACAACTAAAAAAGTTCCAACCATTCCAAATGCTGCAAGTAGAACAGTCATCTCAAATGTTACAGGTATAAAAACAGGAAGAGGCAAAAAGTCTTTACCACCTATTATCATAGGCCAATCAATTGTCATCATTCCAATCATCATTGTAAGAGCCAAGCATGTGCCTAGAAATCCAAAACAAAAAGCGGCAATAGATAATCTAGATCTTTTATAACCAAGTCTATTTTCAATACCATGAACTGGGAATGGTGAATAAACCTCATAAATATTAACACCCTTATCTCTCACAGAAGTTATGGCATCAAGAAGTATATCTTCATCCTCAAATATTCCAACAATAAATTTTTTTCCTTTATCGTCCATTATTTAGCTTTTTTTACTTTTTCACCAGTGTGTTTTAAAATACTTTTAACCTCAGCCATATTGATTACAGGAAAATACTTAGAAAATGCTAAATAAGCTGTAAAAAATAAACCGAATGTAAATAGATACATACCNACNTCATATATTGNTGGATAGAACATTGCCCAACTNGAAGGTAAGAAATCTCTATGAAGAGANGTNACTATGATAACAAATCTTTCAAACCACATTCCTATATTAACTATAATAGAAATTATAAATGTTGCAGCTATATTGGTTCTTATTTTTTTGAACCAAAATAATTGAGGAGAAATTACATTACATGTCATCATAGACCAATAAGCCCACCAATAAGGACCTGTTACTCTATTATAAAAAGCATATTGCTCATACTCTACTCCTGAATACCAGGCCATAAACAATTCCGTTAGATAAGCAATTCCAACAATAGATCCCGTGACAATAATCACAATATTCATTAATTCTAAATGCTTAATAGTTATGTAGTCCTCAAGATTATAAACTTTTCTTGTAATAATTAAAAGAGTTAATACCATTGCAAAACCAGAGAAAATAGCACCTGCAACAAAATAAGGAGGAAAAATAGTTGTATGCCAACCAGGAATAACTGAGGTAGCAAAATCCATTGATACAATGGTATGCACAGATAAAACTAATGGTGTGGCGAGTCCAGCTAATACTAACGATACGGTTTCATATCTAGACCAAGTCTTTGCTGCACCATCCCATCCAAAGCTTAATGTTCCATAGATAAATGCAGAAATTTTTCTTCCTGCAATCTTAGCTCTATCTCGTATAGTAGCAAAATCAGGAATTAAACCTATATACCAGAATACAAGAGATACTGAAAAATAAGTTGTGATAGCAAAAACATCCCATAATAATGGACTAGCAAAGTTAACCCATAAGGAGCCATAAGTATTTGGGAGTGGTAATACCCAAATTAATCCGATCCATAGTCTACCCATGTGTAACAGAGGAAACATGGCAGCACATATAACAGCAAAAATCGTCATAGCTTCAGCAGAACGATTTATTGACATTCGCCACCTTTGCCTAAAAAGTAATAAGATAGCAGATATAAGTGTTCCAGCATGTCCAATTCCTACCCACCATACAAAATTTGTAATATCCCAAGCCCACATGACAGTTTTATTAAGACCCCACATACCTATACCATCCCACAATGTTCTGTAAACAGCATAAGCTCCTACCGCAAGAGTAATATTTGCTATTCCCATTGCTATATACCAAGAAATAGAAGGCTTTTCCTCTACTCTTTTGGATATATCATCAGAAACATCATTAAGAGTCTTACCCCCTGTAATTAATGGTTTTCTTAATTTAGATTCTACATGCATTTTCTAAACATTTTTTTTATTTCTTACTTTTCTTAAGTACCAAACATTTGGACTTACTCTAATTTCATCAAGAACAGCATATGCTCTTTCTTCTTTTAACTTCAAAGTAGATTTATCAATTTTCTCTACCTTCAATAAATTTCTTATATCACTATTTTTATCATTTACATCTCCAAAAGTTATTGCGCCAGTAGGACATGCTGTACTACATGCAGTACTTACGTCACCATCCTTAAGTACCCTTTTCTCAGANCTTGCAACCAATTTACCTTGCTGAATTTTTTGAACACAAAATGAGCATTTTTCCATAACTCCTCTAGACCTAACTGTTACATCTGGATTTAAAACCATTTTACCCAANTCATTATTCATGGAAATATTTTTATCAAACTGAGCATTATCGTGATACTTAAACCAATTAAATCTTCTTACTTTATAAGGACAGTTATTAGCACAGTATCTTGTTCCAATACACCTATTATAAGTCATCTGGTTTAATCCTTCAGTACTATGAGTTGTTGCTGCAACAGGACACACTGTTTCGCAAGGAGCATTATTACAATGCTGACACATCATAGGCTGAAAAGTTACTTCTGGATTTTCAGCAGCAATCTCAAGACCTTGTAAATCTTCAACATCAGCATCACTTGAATAATATCTATCTATTCTTAACCAGGCCATTTCCCTTCTGTTAAGAACTTCTTCTTTACCTACAACAGGAACATTATTTTCAACTTGGCATGCAACTGTACATGCTCCACATCCTGTGCATGNATTAAGGTCAATACTCATTACCCAATGATGNTTTGGATAATCATGGCCATCCCACANTGTAACTTCNTCTGGTTTTTTCTTNCCTTGGCTTGTAGCAACTTTAAATTGATATTTCCCAGCATAGACATCTTTTTTATATTCATCTAGTGTGGTTTCTTGAATTACACTCTCTCTTGCCATTATCGTTTGATGAGTTTGAGTCTGGGCGATTCTATATTCTTTTCCAGAATTTGAAACTGATATATTATTAATGACTAAATTTTGATTCTTATTAGATGAATCAATTAGGTTAAATGCATTAAAACCGACATCATCTCCTACTGGACCAGCTAGTTTTCTTCCGTANCCTAAAGCAAGACCTATTGTTCCTTCTGCTTGACCTGGCTGTATAATAGCTGGTATTTCATATTCAGAACCATTAAGCTTTATTGAAAGCAAATTGGTAGTCATAACTCCAGGGTCAGTCTTTAAATTTAGTTTATTAGCATCCTTTGGGTTAACAGATAAGTAATTATCCCAGCAAACTTTAGATATAGGATCTGGCATCTCATGAAGCCAAGGGTTATTTGCTTGAACTCCATCTCCAACACTTGAGTTTAAATAAATGTCAATTTCAAATGCTTCATTTGAATTTATTGAATTCAAAACTGATTTTATTCCANTATAAGCACTTTCAAAATTTACTTTAGGTATTATTTTTTTATTAGATGATAAAAATTCAGCAACACCATCTCTAATTAATTTATCCCAAAACATTTGAAAAGGTTCATCAGAATTAGTCAGTCTTTGCTTTCCTCTCCAATTAGATTTTAGAACTTCAAAATAATTAGTTTTAGAACCTGACCATCTCAACAAAGAATCTTGAGATTGTCTTGTATCGAAAATGTTTCTAATAGTAGGTTGACTAAAACTGTAAGAATTTTCAATTGGCTCGAAATCATTCCATGACTCTAAAAAGTGAGAATCAGTAGCAATTACATTACAAAGTATCGATGTTTCGTCAATCCTATCAGAAGTTGAAATTCTTAGTGGAACACTGGACAGACTCTCTTTTAAATTTGAGGAAGCGAAATGATCATACGCTGGATTACAATTTAAGAAAATTACAGCACCAACTTTTTTGTTATTTACATCATCTATGAAACTCGCCATTTCTGAATCAGANCCATTTCTAATANTATACCAATTATTTNTATCAATAGTGTTACCATAATTATCTAGCATTATATTTATCATATTAACTAATAATTGAACATGCTTATNGTTTGAATTTGAAATAATAATTGATTTTCCTTTATTTTCAATTAATTCATCAGCTACTACATTTAGAATATTTGATTTAATTTCATTTCCTATTTTACCTAGAACTGATTCTTCTACATCAATAGAATTTTTTACAAAGGAAGATTTATTTAGTTTCTTAGATATTGTATTATATAACCCAACAATGAAAAGAGGGGATTGAGAAGATTTTATAGGTATTCTATGGTCAGCATTTGATCCTGTTAAAGATAAATTAGACTCAAATGAATAAAGTCTTGACATTTCTCTATTGTTAGCATTTACCTTTCTTGTTTTTGAGAACTGTTTGTTAAATAATGAGCTATTAAAAGAACTACCTAGGAAATCATATCCAAAACTTACAATGGTTTTGGCTTTAGAAAAATCATATGAAGGAAGTTTTCTTTTATTAAAATGTTCCTTATTGGCGTCAAGCATTCCATCATAAGATACAGCATCATACTCAACNTGTTTTCCATTATTTTTCTTTAAAAAATCATTAATTACACCTCTTGTTGATGGACTTGCAATAGAATTACTAATAACGTAAGTATTTTTTGAACTACTAAGGTTTTCATTTACAAACTTATCTATCTCAGACCAGTTGGCTTCTTTATTATTAAGCATTGGACCTTTAAGTCTTTGTTTGTCATATAATGTTAATATCGAAGATTCAACCCTAGGAGTTGTTGCCCCTCCACTAACTTTAGAGTATGTGTTTCCATCAATTTTTATTGGTCTGCCTTCTCTAGTCTTAACAACAACACTACAGTAATCACTTCCCATTGTATATGATGATGCATAATAATTAGGTATTGATACATCTACATCAACTGGTTTGTTAACATAGGGGATAGCATATTTTACAGGAGCTTCACATGCTACAGTTGAAACTGCAGCAATACCAAAACCCATCATCTTTAAAAAGTCTCTTCTGGAATTATCAGAAGAACCGTTAATTGGTAAATGTTCTGGAAATTCATTATGAGCATTCTTAACAAATGAAGGATCATTTTTAAGTTGCTCTAAGCCTTTCCAATATGTTTTGTTTCCTTTATTCATAATTAGTAGTGACATTTTGAACATTCAAGTCCACCAATATCTTCAACTGTCATTGGTTTCTTAGATGAACTATTATGTAATTCTACAAGTTTTTTATAATAATCATTACCTTTTGAACTTACTTCGGTTTCTCTATGACAGTTAATACACCATCCCATTGTAAGTTCTGAATATTGATATACCACATCCATTTCCTCTATTGGTCCATGACATGTAGCACAATCTAATCCACCAATAGCCACGTGCTGCTTATGATTAAAGTATGCAAGGTCAGGTAGATTGTGAACCCTAACCCACTCTATAGGTCTATTCTCTTCATAAGCAGTTAATATTTTTTGAATTTCAGGTTTATCGGTATTTATTGCATTATGACAATTCATACAAATATTTACTGATGGAATATTAGCAGACTTTGAAATATTTACTCCAGTATGACAATAATTACAATCAATTTCATATTGACCAGCATGAACTTTATGAGAAAATGCAATTGGTTGAGTTGGTTGATAATTTTGTTGAATACCAACGGTATATAAACCATCTATACATGATTTAACAAAAATTGCAATAAATAGAAATGAAGTAATTCCAACAACCTTATTACTTTTAATAAATTTCTTAAAATCAAATCTATTATCAACAACTTCAAGATCATCTTCATCCAAAAGTTTACCTTTTGATTGACTATCCTTTAAAAGAACATATTTTTTGGAAAGGTTAGTAAATCTAAATAGGACAAATATTATTATAAATAATAGTAATAAATTAAGTCCTAGTGAAATATATAATTCATCTGAAGAAACCGAATTGCCTATGCCTTCTTCTAAATTTTGTCCTGAATCAGCAACAACAACTTGAACTTCTTTGTTAGATTCATCTTTTATATAAGTAAGAATTGCATTTAATTCTTCATCTGAAAAATCAAAAGAAGTCATCAAAGTTTTATTGTATTCATTATAAAGATTCACCGCATATTCATCTCCACTTTTGATTACTTTTTGTGAATTTTTTATGAATGCATAAATCCATTCTTCCGATTGTCTTTCATGAACATCTCTAAGTGCAGGACCTATAATTACCTCATTAATTGCATGGCAAACAGTACAGTTACCTTTAAATAAATTTTCACCATTTTTTACTATAGATGGATCAAAGTTTTGAGACTGATCGTCTTGGGCTTTCAGATGTAATGGAAAAAACAAGAAAAGAGATAAGAAAATTGTACCAAAATTTTGGGATATTTTGTGACGAAAAAGGGTCAATAGTTCAGTTAATTTAGTTTGCATTTAAGCACCAAGTTTTAAAACTCAAACAAATGTAACATCCGAAAAATTAAGTTCAAAAAATAATTTTAATATGTTTTAATTTAGAATAATTCTAAATTAAATATCAATAAGAATTTAGTTCTAAATCTTTCTCCTTTATTATCCTT
>NZVP01000011.1 GCA_002697405.1 Flammeovirgaceae bacterium | reverse complement strand
GGAATCAGTTGATGAATTATGTGATCATTTAGCTATGATAAATAACTCAAAAAAAATACTTGATGGTGATACTGAAAAAATTAAAATGAAATATAAATCGGATAACTATTTAATAACTCATGATAAAAAACTCAAGAAAGATCCATGTTTTTCAATAATTAAATCTGAAGAAATTTCTGATGGTATTTTTGATTCTGAGGTTAGTTTAAGTGATAGTAAAACTTATAAACAACTATTTAAATCTATATCTGATCAATCAAAAGTGATATCATTTAAAGAGAAAATTCCTAGTATGAATGATATTTTTATAATGAAAGTAAAGGAAGGAGGATCTGATGAATAAAGTTTGGATAATATTTGAAAGAGAGTATTTACAGAGAGTAAAAAAGAAGTCGTTTATATTATCAACTCTTTTAACCCCAATGATCTTTCCATTTTTTATTTTTATTACAATTTTATTGATTGATTCAGATGACCAAGAAATAAGAAAAATTGCAGTAATTGATAATGCTAATTTAATAAATGACTCTATTTCAATTGGTGATAATTTATTATATAAAAGTAATCTTGATATAAACTCTCTCCAAACTTCTATTCTTGATGGTGAAATTTATGGTGCATTAATTATTCCTAAAATGGATATCTATGATCCAAGTTCTATAAATTTTTACTCAAAAAATGTTCCAAGTAGTGACTTTGTTGGAGATATAGAAAGAATTTTTGAGGAGAGAATAAGAAACAGAAAAATAAATGAATTACAGCTTGATAAGTCTTCCCTTGATAAACTTAGAACTAGTATATCAATGGATACTTATAGTGTAGAAGAAACTGTAGTTTCAGATAGCGGTGAACTTGGTGTGAGTAAATCTAGTTCTAGTTTAGCTTTTGGGCTTGGATATTTCAATGGTTTTCTTATTTATATGTTTGTTTTTATATATGGAAGCTTCATTCTTCAAAGTGTATTAGATGAGAAAACAAGTAAAGTTGTAGAGGTAATAGTTTCCTCTGTTAAACCTATACAATTAATGATGGGAAAAGTCCTTGGTGTAGGGGCTGTCGCTTTCACTCAAATTTCAATATGGATAGTTCTTTTATTCTCTATTTCAACACTAACCTCTCTTTATTTTGGTATAGATACAGCTAATACTTCTCAAATTATTAATTCACAGGAAGAAATAGATCAATCAAAAGAGATGGTAGCAGGATTTTATGAAATGTTTGCTTCTATAGATATTTACAAAACTGTTATTGTTTTCTTAATTTATTTTACTGGTGGATTTTTTCTATACGGAGCATTTTTTGCGGCAATAGGTTCTGCTGTAGATAATTTACAAGATGCAAATCAATTTACCCTACCAATTTCTCTTCCAATAATAGCTAGTTTGATGTTTATGGGTGTAATATTAGAAAACCCAGAAAGTAATGCTTCATTATTTTTAAGTTTATTTCCTTTTACTTCTCCTATTTTAATGATGGCTCGACTACCTTTCGGTGTTCCAGATTGGCAACTATTACTATCCATCTTTTTACTTATACTTTTTGTAATTTTTGCTTTATGGTTTGCTGGAAGAATTTATAGGGTAGGTATTCTCACTTCAGGTTCTAAAATTACTTATAAGCTTTTATGGAAGTGGTTCGTAATGAAAAATTATTAATAACTTTATTTATTATTATATAAATTATTAATTATGATAAATCTATTTTACGAGGGAGGTGTTCTTTTTATGTCAATAATCTCATTTTTTTTAATAATGACCGGAGTATCTTTTTACACTCATAGTGATAAACTTAAAACATATGGTAATTTAGGTTTAGGATCTGGAATATTAGGCTCATTTATAGGGTTGTATTCTGCTTTTGATTTCATTCAGCAGGTAGGAGACGTATCTCCTGCTATATTAGCTGGTGGAATGAGGGTCGCTTTAATTTGTACTCTTTATGGCCTTCTAGTTTATTTATTATCAAGATTACTTTATTTATTTAGATAAATGCTTTATTTATTTTATTTACTTAATTTTTTTAATCTTAATATAAATAATGATTGGGTATATATTTTCAATGGAAAGAATTTAGATAATTGGGAAATAAAGATTAGAAATCACAAACTTGGGGATAATTATAAAAAGACATTTAAAGTAGAAGATAGCTCCATTAAAGTTTCGTACGAAAACTACGAATCATTTGAAGATAAATTCGGTCATATTTTTTATACTAAAAAGAAGTTTCAAAATTATCATTTAAGTCTAGAATATAAATTTAGTGGAGAGCATCTAAAAGGTGCTCCGGGATGGTCGATAAAAAATAGTGGTATAATGCTTCATTGTCAAGATCCAAAAACTATGTTAATAGATCAAGAGTTTCCAGTGAGTGCTGAAATGCAACTTTTAGGAGGGCTAAATAAAGGAGATAGGTCAACAGCAAATATTTGTACACCAGGTACTGATGTTGATATTAATGGAGAAAAAGCTAAATACCATTGTGTGAATTCTAATTCATTGACATATAATCAAGATGATTGGGTTAATGTTGAAGTAATTGTTTATTCAGACTCACTTATTCATCATATAGTTGAAAAAGATACTGTGTTAACATATACAAATATTAGAGTAGGTGGTAATGAAATTCCAGAAAATTATTTAAATAGAATTGGAGAAAGTTTGTTTGATGGATATATTTCTCTTCAGTCAGAAGGTCATCCTGTTGAATTTAGAGAAATAAAAATTAAAGAATTAAATTAATTTAAAATGAATAGATATTTATACTTTTTGCTCATATTCATTTTACCTTCTTGCAATATTGATAAATCAAATCTTATTTCAGCAAGTGATTTTAATCAAATGATAAAAAATGATAAATCTGCTATAATTATTGATGTTAGAACTCCTGAAGAGTTTAATAAGGGTCATTTAAGAAACGCTTTAAATATAAATTGGTTTGATAAAAACTTTGACGAAAACATAAATATTTTCAATACGGATCTTCCTGTATTTGTATATTGTCTGAGTGGTGGAAGAAGTTCGCAAGCAAATGAAAAAATTAAGTCTTTAGGTTTTAAAAATGTATACGAACTAAATGGTGGTATTCTAGAATGGAGAAAAAGTAAATTTCCTGAAGCAATATTGAATAACAATTATGATAATTCATTAAATGTAGAAGATTTTAATGATTTAATTGAAACGGATAAAATTGTTCTGGTAGACTATTATGCTAATTGGTGTGCGCCTTGTAAAATTATGGAACCTTATCTGGATGAATTATCTATAGAGTATTCTCAAAACATGAAATTAGTAAGGATAGATTATGATGAAAATTTACCGTTAGTTAGAAGTCTTGAAGTTTATGGCCTTCCAGTTCTACAGATATATAAAGATAAAAACCTACTATGGTCACATGTAGGTTTTATAGAAAAGTCTTCTGTAGAAGAACAACTAAAAAAGTTCATTTATTAAGTTTATAATTGTAAAGGTCAAAAGCTACCAAGCTATACCATAATCTTCTCCAAAATCACTTGAACCACCTTGAAACGTTTTATTTATATTATCAAAAAAGATAGCATTTATTGGACCTGACGTTTTAGGTCTAAATTGTAGTTTATATCCTTTTTTTCTTAATTCTTTTTTTATAAAATTTGGAGTTGATTCGTGAAGTAATAAATCACCTGGTCTGTTTTCATGGTATCCAAAAGAAGATCTCATTTGAAAACTATTAATATTTGGAGCTTCACATGCCTCTTGAACATTCATGTCAAATTCAACCATATTAAGGAAAAATTGTAAAAGGTTTTGGTCTTGCGAATCTCCACCTTGAACTGCAAAAGAAAGATAAGGTTCATTATTCTTGAGAGCAATTGTTGGAGTTAGTGTAGCTCTAGGTCTTTTCCCTGGCTCTAAAACATTATATGGACCATCTTTAGGGTCTAATACAAAGCTTTGCATTCTCTGGCTTAAACCTATTCCTGTGTTTCCTGCAATAACTGCTGGAATCCATCCACCACTTGGAGTTATAGAAACAATCCACCCTGATGTGTCTGCTGCCTGTACTGTAGTTGTACCAGCCATGAATGATTCTTCAAAATCATAGTTTGCACTCATATTATGATTTAAATCAAATGCAGACTTTATTTTATCTAAATTATTATCTGTCTCCCAGGCATCAATATAATTTAGGAAAGGGTTTTCTCCTTTTTGAAAATTATAAGGGTTTCCTGGTTTGATTTCTTTATTATTTTTATCAGAAATGAGTTTTAATCTTTCTTTAGCATACTCTTTAGATAATAGTCCTTGAATTGGTTCTTTTGGTTCAAAATAAGGATCTCCGTAATAAAAATCTCTATCAGCAAAAGAAAGATTCATTACCTGATAAAGATTATGAATATAATTTGTTGAATTAAAGCCCATTGATTTAACATCTAAGTTTTCAACCATATTAAGAGACTGGAGAAGAACTGGGCTTTGAACCCAAGTAGTTAATTTGTATACATCTATGTCTTTATATGTGGTTTTAAGTGGTTTCTCAATATACACCTCATAGTTTTTTAGATCTTCCTTAGTAATAAGACCTCCTTGCTCCTGAGTGGATCTTGCAATTTCATCAGCAATATCTCCTTCATAAAATCTTCTATATGCCTCGTATATTGCTTCTTTTCTATTTTTTCCATTTGATAAGGCTTCTCTTTCAGTTTTAACTAATTTTTTAAGGGTATTATATAAATCCATTTGAACAAATATTTCTCCTTCATTTGGTGCCTCTCTTTCTTTGCCTTCATTCGTTAAAAAAATATCTTTTGAGTATTTCCATTTTTTAATTTCATCTTTATTTCTTTCAATAGAGTTAGCAGCTTGTGCTTCTATGGGATATCCCTTTGCCATCTCCATGGCAGGTTCTAAAATTTCTTCAAGACTCATAGAACCGTATTCTGCTAACATTACCATTATTCCTGCTGGAGTTCCAGGTGTCACTGCAGCAAGAGGCCCGTACCTTGGAGGTATTGAGTAACCTTTTTCTCTATAAAATTCAGGTGTAGCTCCGGTTGGTGCTACCCCTAAAGCATTTATTCCTATTACTTTTTTAAGTTTAGGATGATAAATTAAAGCTTGTGTTTCACCTCCCCAACCTAACACATCCCACATAGTAGCAGTTGAAGCAACCATTGCACAAGCAGCATCAACAGCATTACCACCTTTATTAAATATCATAGCTCCTGATGTTGCACCTAAAGGTTTTCCTGTAATTGCAATCCAATGATTTCCATGTAATATAGGTTTATTTGTTTGAGCAAATGAACTTAAACTTGTTATTAAAATGATTAAAATAACATTTAAATTTTTATACATAATTAATCAATTTTATATGGTAGGTATTTGTTTATATCTCCTCCGTAGCTAATAACATCTCTAATAATAGTTGAACTTATAGGTGCTAAATCAGGGGATGTAATTAAAAATACTGTTTCTAAATTTACATTTAGATCTCTATTAATTTGTGAAATTGAATTTTCAAATTCAAAATCTGTAGTATTTCTTAATCCCCTTAGAATATATCTTGCATTCTTTTCTTTAGCTATTTCAGCAGTTAATTTATTATATGATATTACTGATATTCTATCATTATTNGAGTAAAGTCCACTTATTTTATTAATCATATNATCAACCTCGAAGTATCTTTTCTTTTTTGGGTTATTTCCAATAGCTATACATATTTCATCAAATATTTTNAGGCCTCTAATAACTATNTCGTGATGACCAAGAGTGAAAGGGTCAAANGTTCCAGGAAATAAGGCTATTTTTTTATCCATAATATTCATCAATTATTTCAAATATAGATTTTTTATACAAATAAATATTACTGAAGAACTTTTTAAGTTCTTCTTCATTTAAAGATTCATTTAGAAGATTGATGNTTGTTTTATTTCTATCTAATTTATATTCATCAAAAAGAAGAATAATGTATTTGATATAATTTAAACCTTTGAATTCAAATTGATTGTAAAAAAGTAATTTATTATTTTCAACTAAACATATGAAGATTTTATTATGAATAGTTAGAACATATAACTCTTTTGACTTTAGTTTATTTTTTAATAATTCATTTAAAATAATTTTACCAATATGATTTATATTATTTGCTTTTTTAGTTAAGCTATTTTCAGAATAGAAAAAAGATAGACCTATATTATTTACTTTTTCTACCTTTTTTATAGATTTTGAATTAATTCCAATTGTTTTGTCAATATCAATATTTTTTAAAAAATCAGGCAGTTTAAATGGTAATAAAAGAAAATCATTATTTGTATCTATTAAATTAATTTNATCCCAATTTTTCTTAGATAATACTGAAGTATTTTCTTTTTTTAATTTAAAAGACTTTGAAGAAAATGAATAAAANGAATCTTTAGATTTAATAAGATTTAAAACTAATTTTTTAGAAGTTGATAGAGTCAAATAAAAAAATTTATTCCCAATTACCGGCAGTAGTAATACTTGTTCTAGAGCCAAACCTTAATGGCTTATTAATATTAGCTTCATTTGATTCTTTTCTATTTGGNTCNAATGGTTTTGGGTTTCTTACCTCAACTACATCAACTTCAACACCACCTTTTTCAATTTTACTTGCCCAAATTTCAAACTGTACATTTTCGTATCCAGGAACATTTATTAAGTTACTTGCTACAAAGTTTGGTATTGAAGAAAAAAGAGAATCTATTACGGTTACGCTGCCCAAAGTATCAAGATATAATGTTGTTTCTTCAGCACCATAATCTAATAAAACAGTTTCTTCTCTTCTTTGAATTAAGAAAATATTACCACTATCAATAAAATTAAGAAGAGTATCCCATTCACTTGCAAATTGTCCATTAACACTTTGAAAAGCAATTTGTGCACTCCTNATCATTTTAAGTTTTTCAATTACTTTAGCTTCAGCTTCATTAATTCTAGCTTCTTCATCAATACTAAATTTTATGCTATTAACAAGATAAAATGCTAATCCAGCNGCNANAANTAGAGTNNCGTAAGTATAATATTTGAGATTTTTCATGTCTTAATGTTATTTTATAAGTATGCTAAAATAACTAACTGTTATAAAAATTAAAAGATATCTAGTGATAGTTTCTTTTGCCAAAGATTTTTGATCCAATTCTAACCATATTACTTCCATATTCTAAGGCTATATTATAGTCATTACTCATTCCCATAGATAAAATATTAAAATCATCTAGACTTGTATTAAAATCATCAAAAATTTCTTTTAGATACTTAAATTCTTTTCTTATTTGCTTTTCGTTATTGGTAAATGATGCCATACCCATTAAACCTCTTATTTTAATGTATTTAAAATCATTTAAAAAATCTTGATTTAAAAACTCTAATTCTTTTTTTATAAAACCAAATTTTGAATTTTCATTAGAAATATTTACCTGAATAAGACAATCCATTGTTTTATCTATTTTTTTTGATTCTTTATTTATNGTTTTTAAAAGCTTTAAGCTATCAACACTATGTATTANNGATACTATGGGGATAACTTTTTTCACTTTATTACTCTGTAGATGGCCAATCATATGCCATTTTATATCTTTTGGAAGACTTTCATATTTAAATTCAAGTTCTTGTACTTTGTTTTCTCCAAAATTTCTATGACCTAAATCATAAATTTTAGTTATTTCTTCAATGGGTTTTGTTTTGCTAACAGCAACACAAGTGTAATTTTTATTGAATAATATATCTTTCATTTAATCCTTTAATATNTTATTTACGAAAGTAGATTTTAAGAGTATANAAAAAATCAGAGAAATTATACTCCATAGTAGATAATACTGATAAAAATCTATAGTATTCTTATATCGATTTTCTTTTACTTCTGATTTTTCAAACTCATCTATTTCATTGAATATTTCTTTTAAAGCTTCATTGTTTGATGCTCTATAAAACTTACCTTCTGTAGTTTTTGCTATATCTCTTAAGTTTTTTTCATCTAAAGAATTTTCAACATATCTTGGTCTTCCAAAATAATCTTTACCAAAAGGTACTTTTCCGTTTTTTCCAATGGCTATACTATATATCTTAATNCCATAAGCTTTTGCTATTTCAGATGCNGTTAAAGGATCAATATTTCCTGCAGTATTATCACCATCACTTAAAAGAATCAATATTTTAGATTTACTTATTGACTCTCTCATCCTATTAGTTGCTATAGCTATAGCACTNCCAATTGCAGTTCCTCTTGTNCTTATTAAATCAAAATTAATTTCATCTATATACTTTTTAAGTAAAGTNTAGTCTGAAGTGAGAGGGCATCTTGAGTATGATTCTCCAGAAAAGACAACTAATCCTATCCTGTCTTGAAATCTCCCATCAATAAAATTTTTTGCAGTTTCTTTAGCTGACTCTAATCTATTTGGATTAAAGTCTTCAATCTGCATTGATTCACTAATATCTATAACTAACATAATATCAATTCCTTCTGACCATTTTTCAACTTTTTCATTTGATTTTTGAGGTCTAGAAAGGGCAATTATTATTAAAATTATAGATGTAATAAAAAATATANTTGGTAAAAACCTTAAANCTGAAAATTTGAAATTAGATAATTCNGATTTTGGAATTGAGACCTGGAAAGTAGCTTTTCTTGATATTATTTTTTTAATAATATAAATGATGGGTAAAATTAATAATGCGTANAAGAATAATTCATTTTCCCATTCATAGNTCTGTATTTGNTGAAAAGCTAAACCATTTAAATGAAAACCAATCTTTTAANATNTTATTTTCCACGTTCAATAATTTTAATATTATTATCTNATAAATTATTTGCNTCTTTTTTTAGNAGNTTTATTGAGCTTNGTTTAATNCCATCTTTATTATTAGAATATAGGTTTCTATCAATATCTTTTAGAAGATTAAGTAATTTTTTATTTTCTAAAAAGGATGAAATTTCANTAGTTGTAGANGTAGAGTAAGGTCTTTTNCTAAGTTTTTCCATGAANCTTTTCCATAACAACAATAACCTCTCCAGATNATTTTTNTCTTGATTNTTTAAATAATNTTTTAGANTATANTCAAAGTCATTATTAAATCTTTTAATTTGAATTCTTAGTTTTCTAATCTTCAAATATTTTTCAATTTTCTTTCTAAATAATAAATATATTATGATNATTATTAATATAATAAACCCAATTATTATAAGAACTTTTTCAGAATTAAAAATTGATCTAATAGANTTAAATAGTGTATTTTCCTTTGTTTTTGAAAAATTNACNTCACTAACTTGATAAATAAGAGCAATAGAATCAGTANTNGATGNAATTACAAGACTGTCTTTATTATTTATAATTGTTGCATTTAGATTTAGTCTTTGTATAGAATCGATTTCAAATGTTCTTAAATAATAAATTGTACTATCATAAATAATATTTCCATNANNAAATGAAGGAAATATTTTCTTACCAATAAATTCAAAAGATGTAAAGTTATATGATGAATCTGGTTGTACAATTTCAATATTTTCAGGATATTTTAAAGCGGAGATTAATGATATTGAGTCACCTATCCTTATTGAATCATTTAAAAAGTATATTTTATATTCAATGTTTTGAGAGAATAAATTAGAAGAAATTAAAAATGATATTAAGAAGAGAAAGACTTTCATTTATTTTTTCTGTATTTGAAAAGTTTTATAAGATTTTTAATATAATTCTCTTTAGAATTTATTTTAAGGTAGTTGATTCCTATAGATCCCATTTCTTTTTTTAATTCCTCCGGTTTAGATATAAAAAGGTTTTGTGAAAGTTTTTTAAATTCTTTACTTGATGTATTAACCCATTTTTTAAAATTATTTTCCTTTTCTTCTAGTTCGATTAGTCCAAGATCTGGAATTTTAGTTTCATAATCATCAAATATATGAAGNCATATTACATCATGTTTTTTAGAAAGTGCACTTAGGTTTTTATGNTAATNTTTATCAATAAAGTCACTTATTAAGACTACTAGGCTTTTCTTTTTAATAGTGTTCATAAAGAATTTTATCATTTTAGAAATATCTGTCTTACTAGACTTTTGTTTCAGCTCATATAAGTTTTTAATTATTCTATAACCATGAGAAGGTCCTTTTTTAGATTGGATAAATAATTCTTTTTGATCTGAATAACATAATATTCCAACTTGACTGTTGGTGTTTAATGCNGATATGGTTAGAACAGATGCTATTTCTTTAGAAATGTTTATTTTATGTTTTTCGTTACCTATATACTGAGACTGGCTTACATCNAGTAGAAAAAAAACTGATTGCTCTTTATCTTCTTTATAAGTATTGGTATAAATTTTATCTTCTTTAGCACTAATATTCCAGTTTATTGATCTATGATCATCACCATATTGGTATGGTCTTAAATCATCAAAATCAATACCTGAACCCTTAAAAATTGAATTATAGTCTCCTTGATTAGAATTATTTAAATATTTTCTAATTTCAATCTCGTATTTTCTTACCTTCTTTAAGATTTCTTTCACTATAACTATATTTACCTCAAAATTAGATTATACTGCAAACAATGGGTTTAAATAATTTAAAGTATTTTATTCTTTTAACATTTTTTATAATTACCTCATGTGATTCTGAAATAAAGGAAGATGTTATTNATNAAGAAAAGATGGTTAANATTTTAATAGATATGCATTTGGCTGAAGAANCTATTGAAAATCTTTCATNTGANAAAGATACTTTAGAAGCTCTNTTTNCNAGGAAAGAGCAAGAGATTTTAGACAAGTATTCAATATCAGAGGAGCTTTATAGAAAAAGTTATTCTTATTACTTTTTTGAGCCCGAGGAGTTGGATAAGGTTTATGCTGTAATGTTAGATAGCTTATTACTGTATCAACAAACAAAATAAAAATGAGTAAAAAGGATATTGATTTACATGGAAAATTTTATGATGATATAGAATTAGCTCTAGAAGATCATTTTTATAACAATATCCCCCCATTCAAGATTATAACAGGAAATTCTTCAAAAATGAAGGAGAGGGTTCTTTCTTATTTAAATGATCAAGATTATAAATACATGTCAGGAAATCTTTATAATCAAGGTTATATACAGGTGTTATAATTAATTTATATAATTTTCAATAATATGATCAGCTATAGCTAATGCTGATGTTGCGGCAGGGGAGGGTGCATTAATTATATGTATTTGATTNTTATGGGTTTTNATTTCAAAATCCATCATTAGATTACCGCTGGANTCTATACCTTGAGCTCTAACGCCCGCTGGACCGTTTTTGATGTCTTTGTTTCTTATATCTGGAATAAGTTTCTGGGTTTTTTTTAGAAAAGATGACTTTAATATAGAAGTAGAGAACTCATTAATACAAAAGGTGAAGTTTTTACCTATGAATTTTAAAAACCCTGAATAACCAAGGTAGTCAATCATATCATTTATAGAAACATCAGTATTTTTATAACCTTCCCTTTTAAAAGCTAATACTGCATTTGGGCCTACTTCTCTATCTCCATTAATCATCCTTGTAAAGTGAACTCCAAGGAAAGGGAATTTTGGATTTCCAACTGGGTATACTAAATGATTTACTAATTTTTTTGCATGATCTTCTAGGGTATAATATTCTCCTCTGAAGGGTACTATTTTAGCATTCAATTTATTTTTAGTAAATTTTTTGTAATTTATATCTGACTGTAAACCAGTTGTATATATAATTTTATTATAACCAATACTTGAATTTTTATTAATATAGATTAAATTTTTCTTTTCTTCTATATTTTTAATTTTTGAATTTAATATAATATCACCCCCTGAATTAATTATGTTCTCTTTCATAGATAACATCACTGTTTTATAATCAACTATTCCTTCTTCTGGTACAAGTAAAGATTTATAAGATGAAACAAAAGGCTCTCTTTGTTTTAATTCCATATTATTTAGGTATTTTAATCCCTTTAGACCATTAAGCTCCCCTCTTTTTGCAGTATTTTCTAACAATTTTGATTCATTTTCATCACTTGCTACAACTATTTTGCCACATATGTCATGATTTATCTTAAAGTCTTTACAATATTTAACCATCTGTTTTATACCTGAAACAGCTAATTTGGCCTTTAAAGAGCCAGGTTTATATGCCAAACCACAGTGTAGAACACCACTATTTCTTCCTGACTGATGAAATCCAACTTCTTCTTCTTTTTCAAATACATGAATTTTATTTACTTTATTTTTTGATAGTTTGTAACCAAGAGCTAATCCTACGATTCCTCCACCTACGATTGCTATATTCATGATATTGTATAGATTTATGTAAAAATATAACGAGATTATAAAATAAATAGTTTTTGATGAAAATCATTGCAGATGTCGGAGGAACAAGAGGGCGATG
>NZVP01000010.1 GCA_002697405.1 Flammeovirgaceae bacterium | reverse complement strand
AAATTATTTTTGCCAATGCATTTCCACCTTCCATACCTGAGTACCATGAAAAGACTATAGAAGGTACATTTTTTTCCCATCTACTCATATCAATTGCACTTCCTCCAATATATACAACAACAATATTGTCATTAACTTTTGATATTTCTTCAATTAATATTTCATCATCTTCTCTAAGTTTGAGACTTAACCTATCACCACCCACACCTTTAGCTCCGATTAATTTCTTAGCTTCTGCTGATTTTAACATCTGACCTCTACTCATAATATATTCACCTTCGTCTGAGTAATCATAACCAACAATTAGAATAACTTGATCTAATTCTTTCGCTAATTCAATAGATTTCTTTAGGTCATTAGCTTTATCTAAATAGACTTCATTATTATAATTTAAATGGTAATTTTTAATTCCCTGAAATGGTGTAATAACGTACGGTGGATTTGAATTACTGCTTCCTAAATCTCCAGTATTTTCAGTATCTGCAAATCTTCCAATAACTCCAATTTTTAAATTTTCACCTATATCAAATGGTAATACATTTTGGTTTTTGACAAGTACCATACTCTCCTCAGCAACCTCTCTTGCTAAATCAATATGTGACTCATTTAATATCAAATCATGTGAATAATTTATACTATCAAAGGAATAAGCATATTTCAATCTAGTTTTTAAAGTTGAAAGAACAATTTCATTAATGTCACTCTCATTAATTTCACCTTCTTCTAAACCATTTATAATAGTACTATAACTATATTCATCTTGCCATGGCATCTCTACATTTAATCCAGCGTTTATAGCTTCAATTCCATCGTATATTCCATACATCCAGTCAGTTGAAATAAATCCATTAAAACCCCATTCATTTTTTAAAATTTTTTTAAGAAGCTCTTCATTACTTCCACTATATTTTCCTCTTACCTTATTATATGCAGACATAATCGAAGCTGGTTTTCCTTCTTGAATTACTTTTTTAAAATGAGGTAAATAAACTTCTCTTAGTGTTCTTTCATCAACAGAAACATCAATAACCCATCTGGAATTTTCAATGCTGTTTAATGCAAAATGTTTTGGGCATGCCATAACATTATTTTTTTCAATACCCTTAACGGCTGCTACACCAAATTCTCCTAGAAGCCATGGATCTTCACCATATGTTTCTTGAGCTCTTCCCCAGCCAGGATGTCTCAATAAATTAATACAAGGAGTTGCTGCATAGTTTGTTTTATTAGCCCTCATTTCTTTAGAAATAACATCATGAACTCTATACTCTAGATTTGTATTCCAAGTAGCTGCTCTTGCCATTGCAACAGGAAAAGTAGTAACAGCCTTAATATCTTTATCAAGAACTCTAGCTCCTCTTGGTCCATCAGATAACACCCAAGGTGGTATATTTAATCTTTCGTTACGACCAACATAAATATGAGGGAATCGTTGTTTAAATATAAAGTTACCAAAAAACTTAGGCATTGATTCATACATCTTTTCACCATACATCTGNTCAATTTTTTCATTTAGAGTCATCTGTTTAACAAGTTCTTCTGCTAAACTGTCAGTATTTATTTCCCAAANGTCATTAGAGTATAATTCTGGGTTTGCTTTTAANGGATACATTTTATAATCAAGATTTNAATAAACAATAAGTAGTGATATTGCTATCAAACCAATTATTAAAAAAAATAAATATTTGAATATCCTTAAAAACATCATAAATTATTTATTGACTCATCTAACCATTTAGTTCTATTTTTTATCCAGTTTTTCAGNAAGTCTACTTCTTCAAAATAATTATTTCCTATAAAACTATTAGGCCAAATGTAAATTCCAAATATTTTCCATTTATTGAAGTTTTTATTTACAATGTCCGTTTCGTTATTAAGAAATGAGTATTGTTCTTCAATCAAGGTCAATATGTTATTATCTGATAAAGTATTTACCCTTAATTCATTCCATCTAGCTTTAAGTTTATTAACAAAATTTTCATCTTCTAATAACCTATTCCACCAGAACGGTATATTCCAGTAATCTCCAGGACACCTATCATTAAACTTAAAACACCATACATCATATCTTGCGCCTCCACAATAATCAGCATTACCAAATGATAAGTTGAAATCCCATATAGGTCCAATTACTAATTTTTCGTTTCTTTCCTTTTGGAGATATGTGCTTAATCTATATCCATCAACATTATTTGCTAATTCATTNAAAATAAAAAAATCAATAAATGAATCTTCATCAATATATTTTCTGTAACCATTAACTGGGTCTTTAAAATTATCTGATGCTAGAGATGATTCAAATTCATAAAAATAATTTTTGATATAGTTTTTTTGGTTAGCATGAATTTCTCCTGGTTTAGGGTATTCATAATTAAAATTTATTCTGCTATCATCATTTTCTTCTCCTGAGAGATCAAATTGAGAGGGAAATGAATTATANTCAGTATAACTCCCATCTTCCATATCACTTTTATCAATTTTAATTATATATCCTCCTGAGATTGATTCTTGGTCTATATCTCCTTCTTCAAGTTTTGAGATATTAATTCTATTTTTATCTCTTTTAAGTTTTTCCATAAAAATATATAGNCCTTTGTAATCATAATTTATCGTAAGTTCAACAAATTCAGTTTTNACAGCATATCTACCCATTTGATTTGATAATTCATATATCAATTTATTTCTAAGTAAAGATTTATCACTGAATGGTCCATAAAGTATCCAGTCTTCTTCTTCAGGTAACCCGAGAAGAGGNACNTCNATGTCATTGTATTGTTCATCCCATGTTTCCAATCCATATGATTTTTTATCAAAATTTTGAGATGATTCCCCTCTTATTTCTATACCAATTATTCCCTGATAGTAAATTGAGTCTGANCTTTTAACTGTATATGCTGCAGGAACTTTTGGATCGTCTACAATTTCACCTTCAGGACCAACACCTAAAGTTAAAATTTCAAAGTCATAAGAATAAATGCAGTTTTCACAATCATCTATAATATTTTCTGAGCTATCATTATTATTTTCATCGTCATTTAAATTATTTGAAATTGGGTCTAAGCTGTTGCAAGATGAAATAATCAAGATAAATAATAAAGAATTTAGTATATCTTTCCTCATATATTACATTATGTTTGATAGAAACAAATTTANCAAATGAAATTCTTAAGAAGAATTTATGAANTTAATAATAAAGACTCCTCTTTTTTTTCATTATTAATNAAAAGGATTGCGCTTGTNAGTATTTCTATNGGTTTATTTTCTGTAATTATTTCATCTTTTGTTTTAGATGGTTTTAAGAAAGAAATTAAAAACAAAATTTATAGTTTTTCAGGTCATTATGATGTTTCAAGTTATAGTAATGGCTTAAGTTTTAAAAATTCTCCCCTTAATTTAGAGGTTGGTATTTTCAGAAATTATTCAAATCATGAAATTATTAATTCTGTTCATCCATATATTCTCAATTCTGCTCTTTTTCAAGGTAATGGNAAGAATATTGAAGGTGTTNTATTTAAAGGTATAGATAAAAATTACATAAATAATATTAAACCATTTTTTGATNAGTTTAACGATAGTTTAGATATAGAATCATCAATATTAATTAGTAATGATCTATCANATAAGCTGGATATATATATTAATGATACAATTACTGTGTTTTTCCCAAATGACCCTCCAGTCTTTAGAAAATTAAAAGTAAAAGGTATTTATTCTACTGGATTAGAGGAAATTGATAATTTGGTAGCATTTGGAGACATACAATTATCAAGAAAAATTTATCAATGGAATGAAATGAATGCATCTGGTATTCATGTTTTTGTAAATAATTATAATGATGATGTCTCATCAATTGATAAATTAAAAACAATTTCATACTATGATGAATATATTCAGTCAACGAAATCTAAGTATATTCAAATATTTGATTGGCTTTCATTATTGGATAAAAATGTAATAATATTCTTTATAATAGTAGTAATAGTTGCTTGTTTTAATATGTTNTCCATAGTCTTTATTGTAATAATGGAGAAAACAAATTTGATTGGAACATTAAAATCATTTGGTACAAGAAAAAAATTAATTTACTCCTTGTTTTTTAAGACAGCTTTAAACTTATCAATCAAGGGTATGATTATTGGTAATTTATTCTCTTTAATTTTTTATTATTTTCAAAAAAATTATAAACTAATTAAGCTAGATAAGATCAATTATTATTTGGATTTTGTTCCTGTTGACTTTAATATTTATAATATTTTATTAATTAATATTATTCTTCTAATAATGATAGTTATCTCAATATATCTCCCTATTTTCTTTATAGATAGAATAAGAATAATTAATTCTATTAAGTTTAATTAGCTCTTATAGTTTTTAAATAAACTTATTAATTTCATATACATAACACCAAAAAAAGCCTCTCCTGGAATACTCAATGACATTTTTGATTCTCCTATTTCCCTGTCTTTAAATATTATTGGAATCTCATTTATTTTATATCCAAGTTTACTTCCAATGAATTTTAATTGAATTTGAAATGCATAGCCTTTGAAGTAGATATTATTTTTAAGAATACTATTTANAGCTTTAAATTTATATCCATTAAACCCACCAGTTGAGTCATTAATTTTCATGCCGGTAACTATTTTAACATAGTAGTTAGCAAAATAAGAAAGTAATAATCTTGAGAGAGGCCAATTAATTACTGTAATACCTTTAATATATCTTGAGCCAATAACAATATCTGAATCATTNGANTTTAATTCTTCATACAGATCAATTAATTGATTTGGGTTATGTGATCCATCGCAATCNAGTTGAAATATATATTCGTATTTTAATTCTAAACATTTTTTAAAACCTTCAATATATGCNGTGCCCANNCCTTTTTTNCCTTNTCTTCGNATTAGAATTATCTTGATATTAAANNTTTTGTTATCAATAGCTTCTTGAACATAATCACCAGTTCCATCAGGTGAGTTGTCATCAACAACTACAACATCAAATTTTTGATTGAGATTTTGAATTTTACTTAAAGTAATCTCAATATTTCCCATTTCGTTATATGTTGGGATTACAATTACTTTTTTACTCATTTGATAATTAAAAAAAATTTTTTCAAACTTAATCTATTAAATATTATGAATATAAACCTTTTAATTTAATTTTTGTAGAATGGAAAACGTTCTTGACCAACTTAAGGAAGAAATAAAAATAGCCTTTAATGAGTTATTTAACTATGAGTGTGATATTGAAAATATTTCAATTGACGTAACTCCTAAAAATTTTGAAGGATTTTATACTTTGGTAATTTTTCCCCATTTAAAAAGTTTAAAGTCTAAACCTGAGGATGCAGGAGATAAAATAGGGAAATATCTAATTAGTAATTCTACTGTAGTATCAGATTATAATGTGGTTAAAGGCTTTTTAAATTTAGATTTATCTGATTCTTATTTTAAATTTTTATTTAATAAAATGAAAAAATCTAAGGATTGGTGGAAATCTCAAAAAAAAGATAATGAGGTCATGGTTGAGTTTTCATCTCCTAATACTAATAAACCACTTCATTTAGGTCATCTTAGAAATATTTTTTTAGGGGATTCAGTATCTAAAATATTTGAGGCTTATGGATATAAAGCTCATAAAGTTCAGATAATAAATGATAGGGGAATTCATATATGTAAGTCTATGGTTGCTTGGAAAAATTTTTCAAATGGTAAAACACCTGAATCAGAAAAAATAAAAGGTGACAAATTTGTTGGTAATTACTATGTAAAATTTGAGACTGAAAATCAAAAACAAATTAAAAAACTAATTGAAGAAGGGTATTCTGAGGATGATGCATTGAAAAGTACACCATTAATGAAGGAAGCAATTAACCTGCTTCAACTGTGGGAAAATAAAGATGGTGAAACTATAGAGTTGTGGAATAAAATGAATGGATGGGTTTATAATGGTTTTGAATCAACATATAAGTCAATAAATATTAATTTCGATAAAAATTATTATGAGTCAGATACTTATTTGTTAGGGAAAAAAAATGTTGAAAAAGGTCTTAAAAATGGTCTTTTTTATCAGAAAAATGACGGTTCAATTTGGGTTGATTTGATAGACGAGGGTTTAGATAATAAAATACTTATAAGAAGTGACGGAACATCAGTTTATATGACTCAAGATATTGGTACTGCAATAAAAAGATTTGAAGATTTTCCAAAAATTGAAAAGCAAATATATACTGTTGGAAATGAGCAAGACTATCATTTCAAGGTATTATTTAAGGTATTAAAAAAATTAAATTATAAATGGGCTGACGAATGTTATCATTTATCATATGGAATGGTAGATCTACCAGATGGAAAAATGAAATCAAGAGAAGGTAAAGTTGTAGATGCTGATGATTTAGTAAATCATATGATTGAAACAGCTAAAACTAGAACTTCAGATTTAGGTAAAGTTGATGATTTTGATATTGAAAATCTTGATGAACTTTACAGAATCATTGCTTTAGGTGCTTTAAAATATTTTTTACTTAAAGTTGATCCTAAGAAAAAAATGCTTTTTAATCCTGATGAATCAATAGATTTTAATGGAAATACTGGTCCTTTTATACAATATACGTATGCTAGAATTAAGTCTATCTTAAGAAGAGCTAATAAATTAGAAATTAGTTATAATAATTTTGATATCAATAAAATAAAAGAGTTATCAATTCATCACAAGAAAATTATAAATCATTTAAATTCCTTTCCAGATATAATTAAAACATCTGCTAAAACTCACTCTCCATCAAGTATTTGCCAATATGTTTTTGACTTATCCAAACTCTTTAATAGTTTTTATCAACATGAAAAAATAATTGATGGCAATAATAATGAAACAACTTCCTTTAAAATTGCGTTATCAGACTTGACAGCATTAACAATAATTCAATCATTAGAATTATTAGGAATTGATGTCCCTGAAAGAATGTGATGAAAATAGTTTTAATTGTATTTATTTCAACCTTACTATCAATTAGTGGTATATATATACTAAGAGAAAAGATTTTCAAGGTTAATGAATTAGCTCCAGATAAAGATTTTATTTCTAATAGCAAATTTTATGATTTGTCTGCTATAGATATTGACGGGAATTTGGTAGATTTTTCTTCTTACATAGGAAAAAAAGTATTAATAGTTAACGTAGCATCTAAGTGTGGATATACATCTCAATACAAAGACTTACAAGAATTACACAATAGATATAATGATAAAATAACAATATTAGCATTCCCTTCTAATAATTTTGGTTTCCAAGAACCAGGCTCAAATGATCAAATTGAAGAGTTTTGTGAAACNAANTTCGGTATNAAGTTTCAATTNTTTGAAAAATCNGATGTTAGAGGTAAAAATNNAAATAATGTTTATAAATGGCTTTCTTCNATTGATGNTAATGGNTGGAATGACAAATCACCAAGATGGAACTTTTTTAAGTATNTANTTGATGAAAGAGGATCATTGAAAGCAGTTTATTCTTCTAATGTAAATCCATTGGATAAAGAAATAATTGAATTTGTTCTCAATTAGAATCTATATTCTCTCTTATTTTTCTTCTTAATAAAAATATTTCTTAGACTAATNGCTGTTATACTACTTAAACCAGATATAATTCCTCCAGTTATTGATATAGATATAATTAAAATATTAACAGATTTAATTTCTAAAATTNGAATTATCTTATTCGAAAGAATTGATTGGGTTTCAAAATCTATATTTAACATTAAAAATAACCATGCTACACCTGTTCCGATAAAAGAACTTAAAAAATGTGCAAAAAAGTTATCTTCAATTATTAGACTTAAAACAAATGGTACTATTATTATTGACCACCAAGGGAATGATTCACTTAAATAAAATGAAGATATCCCGATTATTAAAATTCTAAATATGAAATTCATTATTTAAATTCTTTTTCAAAAATTATNTGTTTTCTATTATCTTCTGAATTNTTATTAAAAAGTAGTTTAGTATAATTACCCTTTCCCCATTCCTTTATTCCATTCAAATAATTAGAATTTCCTGGATTACCAGATTGACCACCTGGATAGACACCCCANGCTTCAGTATCATTATTTTTATTCAATTTTACAATCATTCTCCAAGATGGTCCATGTCTACTACTTGCAGCATTTATTATATTTCTATTACCACCTATATCCACATTNTCNATACNAAAGCTCTGTATTCCGAGTANGTGTTTAATTGATGTGTTTTTGAATTTTTTCCATAAAATTTCNGATTCATTATTTTCTNTTTTCCAATTNANTAATGAGTCTACNGCTTGCTTAAAGGCTATATTTACTAAGTCATTAATAGTTTCTTTTTTAGTNGTATTTATAATATCAAAGTAATCAAAAGACTCATATTCTTNAATTATTTTTAATGTAGAAAAAGAATTTGGTTTTCTNTAGGAATATTTCATTGTATCAAATTCATCCCAAATTTCNTTTCTAATATTATTCCACCATAAAACAAAAGTAGGAGTATTTGTATCATTGGGGTTAGCAAAATAATCCCAACTCTTAATTGAGTTATATATTTCTTGTTCTACCTCATTTAAACTTGTTGTATCTAATTTTTCTAAAATAACAGGTAAAGTTTCAAATGCTTTATAGCTAAAGTTATCGTTTTGAACTTTTATTACATCTTCAAGCTCAACAATATCAATAGATTCCAATCTTTCATTAAGTCTTCTTCCTCTATACATTTCATAATTATGACTGTAATAATAATAAGGGTATGATTTATCTGAAGGGTGTTGATTTGCAGAGCTTACATATCCACTTTTTGGATTTTTAATTCTCAAGACATGTTCATAAGGAATATATCCTTGCCACTCATGATTAGGATCAGATCCATCTAAGACAAATTTTCCTTGCTGATTCCATTTAATTGGAAACTTGCCAGCAATTGTAAGTCCTATATCCCCAAATTTGGTTGCATAAGCAAAATTTTGAGCAGGCCCATGAAAAAATTTCAATGCATTCTCAATATCAAATATATTATTTGCCTTATTTAATAGNAGAAAAGTTTTGTATTCGACTGATTCATCATGAGCAATCCATCTCATTGCATAATTTATTTTTAATGAGTCATTTTNAAAATTTTTATCGTATGTAACTGGTCCATAATGAGTATAAATCACAGTATCATAAAACGAGCTTTCGTTTTTAATTTTTATTTCTTCAATTATTTTTTCAGATTTTAGCCATTTATCTCCGTATTTATATTCGGTTCTACTATTATCCTTAAACTTGATTTTGTACCAATCTACAACATCTCTTGTTGCATTTGTTTCTCCCCAAGCTACATTTTCATTGAATCCAATTATGACTCCCGGAGCTCCTGGTAATGATGCTCCCATGGTATTATATGTTGGTGATTTTAGATGAACAAGATACCAAATTGATGGTAGATTTAGAGAGAGATCTGGTTGACTAGCAAGAAAAACACTTCCATCTCTTGTTTTGTTAGGACCTATAGCAAAATTATTGCTGCCATTGTCTTTGTCTTGTTTTGAAAGAGTTTTTGAGGGTAATACATCAAAGTTTAAATATTCTGGGGTAGAAATTTTTTCTGGTACAAAATTAAAATTTGTTCCAGAGGGAATAATAGGTTTTATTTTTGAATCATATTCAGGAAATAATATATCATATTTTTCTTTTCCTATAATATTCATTATATAAGTATCTTCAATATCCATATCTCTACTTGAAAGCATATCAGACATCGATTCCATTAAAATGAAAGTTTTCAATAATGACCATTTTTGAGGTTTATAGTCTAATAATTTATATTCAATAGGGTAGTCTGAATACTCTAAACTCTCAATATAATCATTTACACCTTTTACATAGGATTCTAATAATTCAAATGTGTTTTTATCAGAAATTGATTTATTATAGGTTCTTTTTGCAGCATATATAATACCTTTTCTTCTTTGTTCTCTATCTCTTTTTAAGGCTCTCTTTCCAAAAATTTCTGACAATTCACCAGCTGCTGCTTTAATTTGAAATTCCATTTGCCAAAGTCTATGGAAAGCAGTTAAATAACCCTGAGTATAAAATAGATCAAGATCATTTTTTGAATAGATATGAGGTATCAACAAACTATCATATTGAATTATGACAGATTCTCTTAAATNNTTAAGTTTAATNTTTTCAAAACTCTTAATTTGATCAATTTCTGCATTTTTCCAAAANCCATTATAAGGATTTAAAAATTTCCCAAGTGGAGGTATAGAGCTAAATTGAGTATTTAGTAAATAAATTATAGTTATGGTAATACTAAAAAAAGATAAAAAAAGAATTTTTTTTCTCATAATAAATAGTGCGTTAGGAAG
Organism: Flammeovirgaceae bacterium; assembly: GCA_002697405.1. GTDB lineage: Bacteria > Bacteroidota > Bacteroidia > Cytophagales > MED-G16 > MED-G16. Next base: position 6,889 of record NZVP01000010.1, on the reverse strand, counting down.
GATTCGAACCCTCAACCCTCAGAGCCGAAATCTGATATTCTATCCAGTTGAACTACTAACGCAAATTACTTAATTTTTAAGAATCTCGTTAATTTTATTAGCTGCATCTTGTAAAGTATTAGTAGAAAAAACCTCTAAGCCAGATTCTTTTATAATTTTTGCACCTTCTTCAGAATTAGTTCCTTGTAATCTTACTACTATTGGGATATTTATTTCTCCAATATTTTTATAAGCTTGAACAACTCCATTTGCAACTCNGTCACACCGGACAATTCCTCCAAAGATATTCAGTAAAATCGCTTTAACGTTTTTATCTTTTAATATAATTCTGAATCCAGCTTCAACAGTTTCTGCACTTGCTGTTCCTCCAACATCTAAAAAATTTGCAGGATCACCACCTGATAATTTTATGATATCCATGGTCGCCATTGCTAAACCAGCTCCATTTACCATACACCCTACATTTCCATCAAGTTTTACGTAACTAAGATTAGATTTATTAGCTTCAATTTCTGAAGGATCTTCTTCAGATAAATCTCTTAATTCCTCAATATCCTTCTGTCTATATAATGCATTATCATCTATATTAACTTTTGCATCAACGGCTAATATTTGATCATCAGAAGTTTTTAATACAGGATTTATTTCAAACATTGATGCATCTATTTTATCATAAGCGTTATAAAGAGAGGATATAAATTTTGTCATCTCCTTGAAAGCATTACCANTTAAACCTAAACCAAAAGCAATTTTTCTAACTTGATAACCTTGAAGACCTACTGANGGGTCTACCCATTCTTTAATTATTTTTTCTGGTGTTTCTTCAGCAACTTTTTCAATTTCTACACCGCCTTCAGTTGATGCCATTATTACATTTTTTCCATTGGATCTATCTAGAAGAACACCTAAGTAATATTCTTTAAGTTCTTTTTCTCCTGGGTAATAAACATCCTCAGCAATAAGAACTTTATTTACCGTTTTTCCTTCTTCTCCTGTTTGATGAGTAACAAGTGTTCCACCTAAAATCTTTGATGATTTATCTTTTACTTCATCTATATTTTTTGCAATTACTACACCATTTGAGTCAGTTTCTTTTATTTTACCCTTTCCTCTTCCACCTGCATGAATTTGAGCTTTNATAACAAAAATGTTAGTATTTTCATCATTAGCAAGGGTTTTAGCTTTATCAAGTGCTTCGTCAGCAGAATTAGCTACATATCCTTTTTGAATTTTAACATTAAAATTTTTTAAAATTTCTTTGGCTTGATATTCGTGGATATTCATAATGTTACGAAGCTAAAACATAATAAATTATATATCAAATCTTATAATATTTATTAATCTTAAATATTATAATTAGTTAGTTTTGTTGTATGCTTACAGCTAAAAATATTTCTAAAAATTTTGGAGAAATTAAAGTACTTGATAATATAAACTTTCATGTTGATAAGGGTAGCATTGTTTCTATATATGGAAGCTCTGGAGCTGGTAAATCAACTTTACTTTATATTCTTAGTTCNCTTGATAAACCAGATAATGGTGAGATACATATAGATAATTTACCAATTTCTGATCTCAAAGGTGATAAGCTTTCTGATTTTAGAAATGATAAAATTGGATTTATTTTTCAATTCCATAATTTGCTTGATGAGTTTAATGTATTAGAGAATGTATGTTTGCCTGGATATGTTTCATCATCTAATAATAGAGATACAGAAAATAGAGCTAAAGAATTGTTAAATGAGTTAGGATTATCTTCTAGACTAAAACATAAACCAAATCAACTTTCTGGAGGAGAACAACAAAGAGTAGCAATTGCTAGATCCTTAATTAATTCTCCTGAGATTATTTTTGCTGATGAGCCAACTGGTAATCTAGACACAAAAACTTCAAAGAATTTTATTGAACTTATTCAAAAGTTGAATAAAAAAATGAATCAGACTTTTGTGATAGTTACGCATAATAAGGATTTTATTAAAATATCTGATAAAAGCTATACAATCCAAAAAGGAAAATTAAATTGAATAAGGGTATATATTTTATGTTTTTTGCTACTGTTTTTTTTATGGTAGTAAAAATTGGTGTTAAACTTTTACCACATATTCCTCCTATGGAAATAGTGTTTTTTAGATGTTTGATATCTTTTTTGATAACTTATTTTCTCCTTAAGAGGAAAGGTCATAATATCCTAGGAAATAATAAATCACTTTTGATGATGAGAGGTGTTTTTGGGACCATTGGACTGTATCTTTATTTTGTAATACTTCAAGAAATACCTTTAGCAACTGCATCAACATTAATTTATTTAACACCTTTATTTACCTCTTTTGTGGGAGTATTTTTACTAAAAGAAAAGATGACTATTATTCAGTGGTTTCTANTGTTAATTGCTTTTATTGGTATTTTATTAATACAAGGCTTTGATGATCGTGTAACAATTAATTATGTTATTTTAGGAGCTTTGGGTAGTCTATGTGCTGCTTTTGCATATAGTATCATACGTTACTTAAAAGATAAAGAGCACTCTCTTGTATTAATGATATATTTTCCAATGATTGCATGCCCTATAGGTGGTTTATTTAGTTATTTTAATTGGGTTACACCATCACTTTATGATTACTTAGTCCTTTTTTCAATAGGAATTTTTACTCAATTTGCTCAATATTTTATGACTAGAGCTTACCAGTCTTCAGAAGTTTCTAAAGTTTCTATTGTTAGCTATATTGAAATATTATTTGTAATAGCAATCGGAAGCATTTATTTTAATGAAAATTTTGAAACACTCGTTTACATTGGAATGTTTCTGGTAACTTTTGGTGTTGTTTTTAACGTGATTTATTTTAAAAGTGATAAACAAAATATATAATACTTCTTTATCTCTACTAACTGATTTATACCAATTAACCATGTGTTATGGTTATTGGAAGAAGAATATTCATTTAAAAGAATCTAACTTCTCGGTCTTCTTCAGAAAAAANCCATTTAATTCTGGGTATGCAGTTTNTTGTGGATTAGAATTTATTATTGATTATTTAAATAATATAAAATTTACTGATTCTGATATAAATTATCTAAAGTCTTTAAAATCTGATGATGGAAATAATTTATTTGATAAAGAGTTTCTTAAATTTTTGAAATCATTCAAATTTTCATGTGATGTAGAAGNAATTGAAGAGGGTAGAGTTATTTTTTCTAATGAACCAATTATCAATATAAGAGGTCCTATCTACCAATGTCAATTAGTAGAATCAGCTATAATTAATATGTTTAATTTTAATACATTAATAGCTACTAAAGCTTCTAGAATGAGTTTGAGTTCTAAAGGCGATACTATTTTAGAATTTGGATTAAGAAGAGCTCAGGGGATTGATGGCTCACTTTCTGCGAGTAGAGCTTCATATATAGGTGGTACATCTAAAACCTCAAATGTACTAGCAGGAAAATTATTTGATATTCCAGTAAGNGGAACACATTCACATAGTTGGGTTCTTGCATTTGATAGTGAATTAGAATCTTTTAAGAAATATGCTGAAGTAATGCCTAACAACTGTATTTTACTTGTTGATACATTTAATACTATGGACGGATTGGATAATGCAATTTTAGTTGCAAAAGAACTTGAGAAAATAAATAAAAAATTACTTGGTGTTAGAATTGATTCTGGTGATCTAGCATATTTAAGTAAAAAAGCTAGAGCAAAACTTGATAAAAATGGATTAGAATATGTTAAAATAGTTGCTAGTAATGATCTTGATGAATTTCTGATTAAAAGTTTAAAAAATCAAAAATCAAAAATTTCTGTTTGGGGAATTGGAACAAAATTAGTGACAGCATATGATAACCCATCTCTAGGTGCGGTTTATAAGTTAACTGCTTTAAAAAACTCTGATGGAAATTGGGATAAAAAAATAAAATTATCTGAACAAAAAATAAAAATTAATAATCCTGGTATTAATCAAATTTTAAGATTTAAAAAAAAGGAACTGTTTGGAGGTGATATGATTTATGATTCAACCAATGAAAAAATTGGAGATAAAATGATTGATCCTAATGATTCTACTAGATTTAAAAAGTTTAATAAAAAGTACTCATATGAAAAATTATTAATTAAAATCTTTGAAAAAGGAAAGCTTATATATAAGTGTCCTGATCTAAAAAGTATAAAGCAAAGGCTAGAAGATGATTTATTAATGTTGGATAATTCTCATAAAAGACTTGAAAATCCTCACTCATATCCTGTTGGTATTGAAGAAAACCTCTACAAGGAAAAGAAAAAAATGATTTTAAATCTTAGAAAATGAAAGCTTTAATAATCATTGATATTCAAAATGATTTTCTTCCNGGAGGTTCCTTAGAAGTTAAAGAAGGAGATAAAATAATTACTTTGATTAATGAGATGATGGATAATTATGATCATATTATTGCTACAAAAGATTGGCATCCTTCAAATCACGTAAGTTTTGCTTCTAACCATCCAGGAAAAGAAATNGGTGATATAATAAAAGTTAATGGTTTAAATCAAATATTATGGCCAGATCACTGTGTTCAGGATTCGTATGGATCTGAATTCCCAAAAGAATTAAATCATGAAAAAATAAATAATATCATATACAAAGGAAAAAACGAGAATATTGATAGTTATAGTGGGTTTTATGATAATTCTAAAGGTGCTTCTACCCAACTATCTGAATATTTAAAGTCTAAAGGTATTGATAAGATTGACTGTGTTGGTTTAGCAACAGAATATTGTGTAAAATATACAGCAATTGACGCATCTATAGAAGGTTTTAATACACGTGTACTATTAAAATGCACTAAGGGTATAAATCAGAATGATATTAAAAGTGCNATAGATGAAATGAGATCAAATAATGTAGTTATTATATAACTATTTTTTAGATTCCATGTACTCAATTAGTTCTACAACTTTTGAAGAATAACCCCATTCATTATCATACCAACTAACTAGTTTAACAAATTTATTATTAAGCATTATTCCAGCTTCAGAATCAAATATTGATGTTCTAGAATCTCCTAAAAAATCAGTACTTACTACAGCTTCATCAGTATAACCTAAAACTCCTTTCAATTCATTTTCAGACGCATTTTTCATTGCAGAACANATTTCTTCATAGTTTGTTTCCTTGCTTAAGTTTACAGTTAAATCTACAACAGATACGTCTACAGTTGGAACTCTAAATGCCATTCCTGTAAGTTTTCCGTTTAAGCTTGGAATAACCTTACCAACAGCTTTTGCAGCACCAGTTGATGAAGGAATAATATTAGAGAATGCAGCTCTGCCACCTCTCCAGTCTTTCATAGATGGTCCATCAACAATTTTTTGAGAAGCAGTAGCAGCGTGAACTGTAGTCATTAAACCACTTTCAATTCCAAAATTATCATGTAAAACTTTAGCCATTGGAGCTAAGCAATTTGTAGTACAGGAAGCATTTGAAACAAAATCCATNTCAGATGAATAACTAGAATTNTTAACACCCATTACGAACATAGGTGTATCATCTTTTGATGGTGCTGACATTATAACTTTTTTTGCTCCTGATGTAATATGACCTTTAGCAGAATCTTCAGTTAAAAATAAACCNGTTGATTCAACTATATAATCNGCATTAATTTCATTCCATTTTAAATTTGAAGGATCTCTTTCACTAGTTACTCTTATTTTATTTCCATTAACAATTAAGTCTTTACCATCTAAACTAACTTCTCCGTTAAACCTACCATGTGTAGTATCATATCTTAACATATAACTCATGTAATTAGCATCTATTAAGTCATTTATTCCTACAATATTAATATTCGGATTATTAATTGCTGCTCTGAAAACTAATCTTCCAATTCTTCCGAAACCATTGATTGCGATATTTATTTTATTCATAGTTATATATTACGTTTTTTGCAAAACTATATATCATTCTTTTTAAAACAAATAAAATAATATTATGATATTATTTTTTTTTAAAATTAATATGATTTTTTGAGTACTGTTTTATATTTGCATCCGTATTGGTCCCTTCGTCTAGGGGTTAGGACGCCAGGTTTTCATCCTGGAAACAGGGGTTCGATTCCCCTAGGGACTGCGAATAAAAAACCCCATCATTAGATGGGGTTTTTATTTTATTTTTGAGAGTCTAAATATCTAACTATCTCACCTCCATACCATGTCGGATCTATAATTCCTCCTGTCGCAATAATTTTTCCATCTTTCCATTCCCAATACCCATAATATTCTACATTTTTAGATTCACCTGTAATCTTAGATTTACCATACCACGTTAACCAATGATTAGTAAATATTCTTCCATTGTTATAGTACATTGTAGTTATATTAAGGTTGTTCTGTTGTATATCATCAAAAACTTCTTGATCTCTTTTATAACCTGCTATCCATTCATCTTTAGTATATTCAACACCATTCACAGTATTTATTGCATCATCTGCCATGTATTCGGCTGCAATCTCAAAGTTACCATCAACATATGCCTTTGATAATTTTCTAACTATTTTACTTTCCTCACTATTTTCGTTTATTGTACCAGACCAATCTCCATTATCTACAACAACTCCTTGATTACATGAGACTAGTAAAGTAGTCAATGTTATTATTAAAAATTTATTCATGTTATTATAAATTAAGTTTAATTTAAAATTTTTCATAGTTTAAAAGTACTATGATATAATCTGATATAAAAATAAGTGTTTATAGGTATAACGAATTATGAGAACCATAAATGTTTTCCATACTTATTTCTTTCAACAGGGACTTTATTAATTAAATAAAAGTTAATACCATTAAGTACAGATTTTAGATATGTTCTTAGTTTTGGGGCTACAAAAAACTTATAGGGAATATTTGAAATTACTCTTGGGT
>NZVP01000009.1 GCA_002697405.1 Flammeovirgaceae bacterium | reverse complement strand
TCTAAAGTCTGTGCACCCTGATGAACAAACTGAAAAGTTCCGTCAGAACATATACCAGGTAACCCATTACACTGAATAAGACCTAAAATTGTTGGTGCCTTTACTTTTATTGATAATGGACCGCCTTCTGGATCATAATCATTAGCAAGAAGCCCTATTGCAGGGTCAGAGATTGTTAATGTTCCGCCTTCATCAACACAGTTACTACCATCATAAGTATCTGCTACAGCGACTGGAGGGTTTTCATCATCATTTATTTTTATAGTAACACTCTGAGGAGTAAAGCTAATATTTTCAGATGCAGGATTACTTGTTACGTTATTAAGTTGAATTACAATATTTTCGTTAGGATCTTCAATCTGGTCATCTATTGCAGAAATTTTAACAGTTGACTGAGTATTTCCTGCAGATATTGTAATAACATCTGACTTATCAGACTGAAAATCAACATTATTTTCAGCAGTAAAATTTAAACCTTCATAATTTAGTGCAACTTTAGAGTCTTGATCGTATGTTCTACTTAATGTAATTGTCAAAATAGCCTCACCCCCATCTTCATCTATTTCAGTTTTATCAATTGAAAATGAAACTAATGGTGGTTCATTATCAGTTATTGAAAATGATATAGTATCATTTGATATTGTTCCTGTTCCACTAAGGATTGTGTGTGTTAAATAAAATGATTCAGTATCCTCATAAACAGCATCGTCTAAAGCATAAATATCAAATGGAGAGCTATTTGATGTTCCGTCATCAATTTTAACAGTACTGGTAAATACAACNTCACTTGAAGAAGCAGTAATAGGAGAAAAATTAATTANAACTTCAACATCTTCAGGAACATTNGCATTTGCAGTTACTTGTAGCCTAGACTTAAGAGATCCTTCTTCTTCAAGAACAGTATCTTCTCCNGAAAGTAATACAAGNGATANAACNAAATCATCATCTAACAATCTTAAATTTTTCTTTTTGGATGTGCCAATTGAAGCGCAATCACTTACTTCGCCAATTTCAATTTCAATTGTTTCCTCAACTTCAATATTAGAATCGTCTATAGCAGTAATATTAACTGTTTTTTGAGTTTGACCTGCAGGAATAATTATATAATACTGATCTGTATTTGTTAATTTGGGAGAATTTATTCCCTCGTTTGGACTAAAAGAATAATCCGTATCAAAAACGGCTGTACCATCAAACTTAAAACTCACATGGATATCTTCAGAATTTGCACTAGAAAGAGAAGCAGTAACTTTAATAACTCCTGAACTTTCTAACATTGTAGTNGCATCTACATTAATGCTTACTGTTGATGTTGATGTACATTGGGCAGAAAGGTCATTAATGCCATATGTAAAAGCGAGAAAAAATAAAAACAAAAATCTTACCATAGTTGTTCCTGCTTAACCTACAAATATATAAGATTTAGGTGTGGCAGAAGAATAATTAACCTCTTAATAAACGAGAACAAACAATATTAATTTTATTTTTTATTAGCTAATTGACCACATGCAGCNTTAATGTCTTTACCCCTACTTCTTCTTAATCCCACATTTACTCTTTTTGAATCAAGATGATTCATAAAAAGTTCTGTATTTTTTTCAGANGATTTTGANAAACCTAACCCTTCAACTTNATTATATTCAATTAAGTTAACTTTAGAAGGTATATGTTTTGTAAACTTAAAGAGATCCTCTGCATCTTTAATACTATCATTTACATCTTTCAACAAAACATATTCATATGTTATTTTTCTTTTCGTTTTTGAAAAATAGTATTTCAAAGAATCTCTAAGATCTACTAAAGAATTTGAGTCTCCTATTGGCATTATATTATTTCTTATTTCCTCAGAAGCTGCATGTAATGAAAGAGCCAAATTAACTTTTATATTGTCATCAGCTAATCTTCTAATCATTTTTGCAATACCAGAAGTTGATAAAGTAACTCTTTTGTATGACATTTCTAACCCTTCTTCAGAGGTAATAAAATGAATAGACCTGATTACGTTTCTATAATTTAAAAGTGGTTCTCCCATTCCCATATAAACAATATTTGTAAGTGGTAAATTATAAATCTCTTTTGATTTATTTCTTATAGAAACTACTTGATCATAAATTTCNCCTGCAGTTAAATTTCTTAATCTTGCCATTGTTCCTGTTGCACAAAATTTACAGCTAAGAGAGCANCCTACCTGAGATGAAATACAAGCAGTCATTCTTGTATCTTGAGGAATTAAAACACCTTCAATAAAATGACCATCATGAAGCTTAAACTTTATTTTTATTGTTCCATCATCACTTTGTTCGATAATATCCTCAGATATTTTATTAATAATAAAGTTTTCNTTAAAAACTTCTCTATTAACCTTTGATAGGTTTGACATATCTTCAAAAGATGAACACGATTTATTCCAAAGCCATGAATAAACCTGTTTTGAAACATAAGGCTTCATNCCATTTTCTTGACAAAAGACCTTTATGTCATTTAAATCTAGTTCTCTTATATCTTTCTTCAATTATCTAATATTTGTTAAGAGCAAAGATATTAAAAGCATATATTTATAAATTAAGTATTCCCATTAAATATAATGATTGAAAAAATAGTTCAAAAAGTTGGAAATTTATGTTCATGGTTATCTTTTGCATTAGTTATTTTAATTACAATAGATGTTTTTTTAAGATATATTTTTAATTTCTCAAGCGCCTCTTTATTTGAACTTGAATGGCATCTTTTTGCAATAATTTTTCTTTTAGGATCTTCATTAACATTACAAAAAGATGAACACGTAAGGGTGGATGTNTTTTACAGTAAGCTTTCAGAAAGGAATAAAGAAATTATAAACATAATTGGAAATCTTTTTTTCTTACTTCCTTTTTCAATCACTATTTTTTATACTTCGATACCTTTTGTAGAAGACTCCCTAATAATTTTAGAATCAAGCCCAGATCCCGGCGGCTTACCATATAGGTTTTTGATAAAATCTATGATTCCATTATCCTTTTTGTTAATAGCTGCTCAAGGAGTTATTAATATATTAAAAAGCATTAAAAATATTTCAAATGGATAGTATACCAATTATATTATTTCTTTTAGTTATAATTCTAATTCTATTTGGATACCCAGTTGCATTAACACTTGGGGGTATATCTGTCTTAGCAGGCCTTCTCTTTTTTGATATAGACTTTTTCTATCTAGTTTCTCTTAGGATTTATGGTATAATGAACAATTTTGTTTTATTAGCNGTGCCTCTTTTTGTTTTCATGGGATTAACATTAGAAAAATCAGGAATAGCAGAAAGACTCTTGGAAACAATGGCNATTCTATTTGGAAAAATAAAAGGTGGATTAGCTTACTCNGTAATAATAGTAGGCGGAATGCTTGCAGCATCAACTGGTATTGTTGGAGCTACAGTCGTTACTATGGGGCTNATTAGCCTACCAACTATGTTGAAAAGAGGATACGATCCAAAACTAGCCACAGGAGTTATTGCCTCATCAGGAACTCTTGGTCAAATTATTCCTCCATCTGTAGTTTTAGTACTGCTTGGAAGTGTGTTAAATATATCGGTAGGTAACTTATTTATTTCTGCTTTACTTCCAGGAGTAACTTTAGTTTTTCTTTATCTGATATATGTTGGACTAGTTACTTATTTTTCACCAAAGGCTGCTCCAGCAATGCCAACAAAAATGATTGAAGAGTTTAAAGAAAAAACAAGTCTGATAAATATATTTAATGCTTTTTTACTTCCTTTCATTTTAATTTTTGCGGTATTAGGGTCAATATTTTTAGGAATTGCCTCACCTACTGAAGCAGCTGGTATTGGTGCAGCTGGAGCAATTTTATTAAGTCTTATTCAAGGGAGTATGAATATTAAAAAATTGAAGCAAATATCTTCTGAAACAACAAAACTAACCTCAATTGTATTTATGATATTACTTGGAGCAACTTCTTTTTCTTTAGTTTTTAGAGGATTAGAAGGNGATAGAATATTAATTGATATGATTACCTCATCAAACTTATCTCCAGAAATTTTTCTANTTTATGTACTTATTGTAGTATTTATTGCAGGATTTTTTATTGATTTTATTGAAATAATTTTTATTATAGTTCCAGTTATAGCTCCTATTTTAATTGCATTAAATATTGATTTGATTTGGGTTGGAATTATGCTGGCTATAAATCTTCAAACATCATTCTTNACTCCGCCATTTGGTTTTTCTTTATTTTATTTAAAAAGTGTATCTCCAAAAGAAATAAATACAACAGATATTTATAAAGGAGTTATTCCTTTTGTAGTCATTCAATTACTTTTCCTTATTTATTTATTTTTTAATCCAGAGTTTATTTATCTAATTCCAGAATTAATTGAAAATTATAGTTCATAAAATATTTTATCACTGACTGTCGACCAATCCTTAAAAGAGTTTCGAAATTTATTGTAAGCCTCAAAAATCTTTTTGCTTTTAGAATCCGTATCGACCATTTCCTGAATTACCTCTTTAGTCTTAGATTTAAATGTATCTAGCACATCATTAGGAAATTTTCTAAGCTGAACTTTTTCTTCAGTTAATAGCTTATTCAAATAGATACTATTTTTTGAATCAAATTCACACTGCATCCAGATATTTAATGATTCAATGCCTTTCTTAATAATTTCTTGCAGATCAGAGGGTAGTTCAGAAAACTTATCNTTATTTACTATCATTTCAAGGACTCCACCAGGTTCGTGCCATCCGGGATAATAATAATATTTTGCTACTTGGTAAAATCCCATTAAATAGTCATGGTATGGACCTATCCATTCAGTAGCATCGATTACACCTCTTTCAAGATTTGTATATATCTCTCCACCAGCAACAGTAACTGCTGTTCCNCCAGCTTTAGATAAAACCTTTCCTCCAAATCCTGGCATTCTCATTTTTAGACCTTTTAAATCATCAAATGAATTAATTTCTTTATTAAACCATCCGCCCATCTGCATACTAGTATTACCTCCAACAAATGGAATTAAATTAAATGGCTCATAAATTTCTCTATAAAGTTTATATCCCCCACCAGAAATTATCCATGANTTCATCTGTTTTGAGTTCATCCCAAATGGTACTGATGAAAAAAACTGTCCTGAGGGTATTTTTCCTGCCCAATAATAAGCTGCACCACTTCCCATCTCTATGGCACCATTACTAACTGCATCAAAAGATTCAAGACTTGGAATTAATTCTCCTCCTCCATAAACTTTTATTTCGAGTCTATTTCCAGACATTTTTTTTACCCAATCTGCAAACATGTTACAACCCTCACCCAAAACAGGCATATTAGGAGACCATGTTGTTACCATTTTCCACTTATAACTTTTATTNAAATTTATATTTACTGATTTCTCTTTAATATCTTCTTTGGCTGATATACAGGAAGAAACACCTGATACNCCAGCTAATGATACTATAGATTTTTCAATAAATTTTCTTCTATTTGTCTTCTTGGTCATACAGATTAGTAGTTNAGTTCAAGGTAAATTAAAAAAAATATTTATTTGATAAAATTTAAGACTAAATTGCCGTTTTGCAGATGAAAAAAAAAGACCATAGCCTTTTATTTATTTTCATTACAATCTTTATTGATATAACTGGTCTAGGAATTATAATTCCTGTTATACCTGCATTGATATCTGAGCTGATAAATGGAACAATAAGTGAAGCTGCAAAATATAGTGGTTGGCTTATGTTTTCATATGCTTCACTTCAATTTCTCTTTGCCCCAATTCTTGGGGGATTAAGTGATCAATATGGAAGAAGACCAGTAATATTATTATCTCTTTTTGGTTTTGGAATAAATTATCTTGTTTTAGCANTAGCACCTTCTATTATTTGGTTATTTGCTGGAAGGATTTTTCAGGGTATAATGGGGGCAAGCCTTACCACAGCGTCAGCATATATAGCAGATATAAGCACGCCAGAAAAAAAAGCCCAAAACTTTGGATTAATTGGTGCAGCATTTGGTTTAGGATTTATTTTGGGACCAGTAATCGGAGGATATTTAGGTCAATTTGGTTCAAGAATTCCATTTATAGCGGCAGCTATTTTTACCCTAATAAATCTTATCTATGGATATTTTATTCTTCCTGAATCTTTAAAAATTAATAAGAGAAGAAAATTTGATATTAAAAGAGCAAATCCAATAGGAACTTTATCCTCGCTAAGAAGATACCCTATTATTTCAGGATTATTGATTTGTATAGTATTATTCAATATTGCTCAACATGCCACTCATAGTACATGGACATTTTTTACTATTGAAAAATTTAATTGGGGTGAGGATATTGTTGGGTATTCTCTTGGATTTATTGGATTACTTGCTGCTATTGTACAAGGTGGTTTAATCAGGGTTATAATTCCAAAATTAGGTAATATAAAAAGTGTTTATTTTGGAATGATTTTTTATATAATTGGATTAACTCTAATATCATTAGCTCAAGAAAGCTGGATGATTTTTGCATTTGCAATTCCTTTATCTTTGGGTGGAATATCTGGTCCAGCATTACAAGGAATTATGACAAATAATATCCCTGATGATGAACAAGGTGAGTTTCAAGGAGGTATGACAAGTTTAGTCAGTTTGACTGCAATTATTGGACCTCTTTTAATGACTAATTTGTTTTCATTCTTTACAAGTGATAATGCTATTATTTATTTTCCTGGAGCACCTTTTATGCTTGGAGCAATTCTTTCAATTTTTGGACTTATGATTGCAATAAAATTTTTATCAGGTAGAAATATTAAATATTGATCCAGTAATTAATTTTAAATGCAAATGATCTATTTTTAAGATTAAGAAAAAGAGGATTTTCAGCATAATAATTATCAGTATAAACTAGAAATATATCAGATAAAGGCTGGAATCTCCACTGAAATCTTGCGTTTAAATTTATATTATCTAATTGATTGTTGTACTGTAGATATGTACTTAAAAATAAGTCTTTAGAAAAACTAACATTAATTTTTGAGTTAAGAGAGAAAAAGCTTGCACTAGAATAAGGTTCAGGGAAATTTAAATCATTATACTGAGANCCAATTGATAAGTTTAAGAATGGAGGAAATTTATATGTTAGGGTGCCTCCAATATTTTTAATTTTACCATTAAAAAATTCTCCGATTTTTCCATTAAGCCTGGCTGAAAATACTTTTCTTTCTGAAGTCCTTAACCANAAAGTATGATTTACATAATTGTATTCTGAAAATGCTGCGAGAGAAACTCCATCCGATCTTGATGGATCAAAATCATTTAAAAGCTTAGTATATAAAATATTTGTTTTTAGTGTCAATGATGATTGGGATCTAAACCTAAAATTATAATCAATATCAATATCATAATCAGTTACCCCANTTAATTTATTTCTATAAAACTCATAGTCTATTCCTGGGCCATGTTGAACAAGAGACATATTTTCTGGTAAAAACTTATACTGGAAAGATGGACTTAAAAATGTATAATCTTTTCTAGGTACAAACCCTACCTCAGGATTAAAATTTTCACCAACGCCGTAAAAGTATATATTAGTCTCAAAATTTCTTTCTTCATAGGATGCATTAGCGCCATATGAATTTGCTCCACTTACATTATCATTCTCAATAGATTGGTGATAATAAAACTGAGATTTAAACTTTGTATTATTAGTTTGTAGTTTAGACTCAAAACCAAACACTCTATTAAAATCATCTAAATTATGTGCATATTCTTGAGATTCATCGTTAAAAAGAGATTGTTTATTTATTAGAAAAGCAGATACTTTTGAATTTTTTAATATGTTTTTTTCAAGCACTGCCATACCATAATTATAAGATGGAACACCACTAGAGGATAACTTTGCTGTCTGCATATTTAATACTCCTATCCGAAGACCATCATTAATTTTACCAGATAATTTTGCTCCAAAAAGTATAGGGTTTTGTACATACTGACTAGTAGTTGTATCCCTTGCTATTCCAATTCTTCTGGAGAACATTGGTCTTGCCTCTCTTGAACCCAAATTTGAAAAAAGGTCAGCATTATCAGTGAAGAATTCTCTTTTTTCAGGAAGAAAAAGTTCAAATCTTGTGAGATTAGTTCTTTGCTCATCAACCTCTACTTGCGAAAAATCAGGATTTATAGTTAAATCTAGATTTAAAGATGAGCTGAGAGCCATTTTCATATCTAGACCCACATCAAAATCAAAATCTCTTGCTGGTTCTGCAACTTTATTTCTTATTCCTGCCCCTGATATATATGGTATAAGTACAATGCTTTGAGAAGATTTTTCTAGTGGATACTCAAACTCTAATTCACCAGTTAACGACAGGTTACCAGGTGAGCGACCTAAAGGAACTGGAGACCAAATAGAACCTTCATTAACTTTACTATTACCTCTATGAGAATTAAAATTCCATTTTTTAGAGCCTGCCTTAAACCTTATAGAGTTGAAAGGAATTTTAAACTCCGTTATCCAATAACCATCATACATCTTTGCACCAGAATACCATTTTGTATTCCAGTTTATATTAAACCAACTTATACCGCCTCTACCTCCACCTCCTGAGCTCCAGTTACCTTCGCCACCATTTGATAGCAAAGCCTCTCTTTGAATACCATAAGGAGACAACCCAAAATTGTATCCATTAGTTTCATCTTGAAAAGTATCAAAAGTAAAGGATATATAATCTGTTGAACCACCAAAAAAATCTCTTTTTAAATCACCAAGAATAAATTTCTTACTAGAGATATCTTCCATTTTTGCTAATATGTAAAGAAATCTATCATCATATGCTACTCTAAATTCNGTATCTAATTCTGCTGGAACCGAATCACGTGGTGAGTATTGGACATAACCTGATGAAGGTGTAGAATTTTTCCAAAAAGATTCATTCATCTCTCCATCCAAAACAATCTCTTCTGAAACTTTTTTAGCAAAAATCTTTCTTTTTTCTGTTTGAGAATAAATACNGGTATTAATTAGGCAAAGTAATATTGTTAAAAAGAATTTNTTAATCATTTCTGTAAGCTTACGTAATTAGATGACTCTTGTTAGAAAATCTTTCTTAAATTATTTTTTAAAAAGATCAACAAATACTGGAGTAGCAACAAAAATAGAGGAGTAAGTACCTACAATTATCCCCACAAGCAATGCNAATGAGAATCCACTTAGTGATGGACCTCCAAATAAAAACAATACTAAAACAACNATAAATGTTGTCATTGATGTGATTAATGTTCTACTAATTGTTTTGTTTATAGACTCATTTACAACAGGAATTATTTCACTACCAGCTTTAATTCCAAGGTTTTCTCTTATTCTATCAAATACAACAACAGTATCATTAATAGAATAACCNATAATAGTAAGTAAAGCAGCAATGAAAACTTGATCTATTTCATACGAAACTCCAAAAAGATTTGCAATTGCAAAAGCTGATATAACGAAAAGTGTATCATGNAATAATGCAAAAACTGCTCCTGTTGAAAATTGCCATTTTCTAAATCTTATTAANATATAAACAAAGATTGCAATTAGAGCTAGAATACCTGAACTTAATGATGAGTTTTGAATGTCATCTGCTATAGTTGCTCCCACTTTTGACGAACTAGATATAGTAAAATTTTCTTTNTCNAGCATGGTATCATCCTCAATAAAACTAAGGTTTGTAANATTTTCTAAACCACTAATAAGTTGATTCTTAACTGTTACATCTGCATCATCTGAATCATCATTTATTAGGTATGAGGTCGTTATTTTTAATATATTATCTGCTCCAAAAGTTTTTACTTCTACNCCTTCGTTATTAAAAGATTCTTGAAGACCATTTTCAACTATAGATGGAGTTTGAACTTCACTAAATGTAACTACATATGATCTGCCACCTTTAAAATCAACNCCTAGAGTAAGTCCTTTTAAAATTAATGAAATAATACCNACTGAAATGAAANTGATTGAAAAATAATACGCTAACCTNCTTCTTCCTAAAAAATCAATTTTCAGAGATGATAATAAATTTCTTGAGAAAGGAAATGAAAANCTTAACGAACTTTTATCTCCATTTCGACTTAGTCTTTCTACTATAACTCTTGTTATATAAACNGCAGAGAAGAAAGAACATATTATCCCAATTATTAAAGTGATTGCAAAACCTTTAACAGGCCCTTGTCCTAAATTATATAATATTAATCCTACCAATAGGGTAGTAAAATTTGCATCAATAATTGAAGTAAAGGCTTTATCATAACCGTTTGAAATTGCCTGTTTTAAATTAGCACCATTTCTAAGTTCTTCTTTAATTCTTTCAAATATTAGAACATTTGCATCTATTGACATACCAATTGTTAATACAATACCTGCTATTCCTGGTAATGTGAGAGATGCTGATAATTGAGCTAAAATTCCAAGTATGAAAAATATATTGAAGAAGAGGGCTAAATTGGCAATAATTCCTCCTCCAGAATAATAAAATATCATAAACATCAATACAATAATTAGTCCAGACATGATTGATTGGAAACCTTGACTTTGTGCGACTTTACCAAGAGTTGGTCCAATAACAACGTCTTCTACAATAGTNGTAGGAGCTGGAAGTGTACCGGCTTTAAGAATATTAGCTAAATCTTGAGCTTCTTCAATTGTAAAATCTCCTGTGATCTGAGAATTACCATTTGGTATTTCATTTTGAACGAATGGTGCAGAGTACACATAATTATCAAGAACGATAGCTACTCTTCTACCAATATTTGTTGATGTTAATCTTCTCCAATTCTTCGCACCATTTGAATTCATTTGCATAGAAATTGATGGTCTGGCACTTTGGTCAAGGTCTTGTCTTGCATCGGTGATTACTTCTCCTGTCAATGGAGCTTTTCCNCCTCTAGATGTTTTTATAACAAATAACTCAAGAACTTGATCACTAGGATCAGCAGTATTTTCAGTTGGTTTAACAGCCCATAAAAATTTAATAGTATTTGGAATTAACTGTTGTACTTTATCATTNGATAAAATAGAATTTATAGACATAGTGTCTTCAAGATTATAAAATAAACCACCAAACTCAGATCTAAGATTAGATAGCAATGGAGATGATGTATTAGCTAGTAAATTTTCATCATCATTTTCTGTAGCTTCTGTTGTTGAGTTATTATCTGAATCGTCTGAATTTCCGGATAGTAATGATTCAATATCATCTGATTGAGATGTGTTATCAAGTTCATCTTCAGTACCGCTTTCACTCGCGTTATTCAAAATATTTTGACTAATAGCAAACTGGTCAATTATCTGAATAGTTTGAGATACCTCAGTTTCATTAATTTCTGAAACTTCCCAAAACTCTAATTTTGCAACACCTTGTAACAATTTCCTTACCCTTTCTGGATTATCAACTCCTGGAAGTTCAATTTGAATTCTACCCGTTCCTTGTAATCTTTGAATATTGGGTTGAGATGTACCAAATCTATCAATTCTAGTCCTTAGAATATTGAATGATCTGTCAATTGCTCTTTCAACCTCTTCATTAATTATATCTAAAATTTCAGAATCGGAAGAATCAAATCCTATTCTACCTCTGTTGGATA
This sequence comes from Flammeovirgaceae bacterium, assembly GCA_002697405.1. Lineage (GTDB taxonomy): Bacteria > Bacteroidota > Bacteroidia > Cytophagales > MED-G16 > MED-G16. The sequence continues at coordinate 1 of NZVP01000009.1, read as the reverse complement.
C
>NZVP01000008.1 GCA_002697405.1 Flammeovirgaceae bacterium | reverse complement strand
TCTCATTAAAATAATTTATTTCTAGATTTGCAAACTATTTAAGCGGATGTGGCGAAATTGGTAGACGCACTAGATTTAGGATCTAGCGCCGAAAGGCATGGGGGTTCGAGTCCCTCCATCCGCACAAATCAAAAATTAATATTTTGAAAATAAAAAAAACAAAGATTTCAGAAATAGAATCTAACCTTAATCTGACTTTAGAAAAGAAAGATTATATAGATCAATTTGATAATAAACTAAAAGAGCTAAAAAGAAAAGCTAATTTAAAAGGGTTCAGACCAGGAATGGTTCCAATTCAACTTTTGAAGAATATGTATGGAAAATCNGTCCTTCTTGAAGAAATTAATAAAATAGTTAGTGAAAAAATTAATAATTTCATTAAAGAGAATAAAATAAGAATTATAGGGGAACCTAAACCACAAAAAAATGAGATTGATAACATTAATATAAATGAACTTGATTCATTTAGTTTTGATTTTAAAATAGGTCACTTAAGTGATTTTAAATTAAAAGCTTTCAAAAAATCTCAAAAGTATAATCTTTTTAATATTAAAGTGGATAAAAAAACTATTGATCAAACAATAGAAAATTTGAAGATACAATATGCAGATATTAACAACTTAAAAGAAATAACTAATAAATCATCTGTTTATTCGGAATTTAATTATTCTGAAACAACTAAGAAAGGACTACTAAATATTGAGAACTTAGATAAAAAAGAGGCAAAAAAGTTAATAGGTAAAAAAGTAGATGAAAGTATAAAAATTAATTTAAAAAAATTAGTTAATAATAATTCTGAAACTCTAAATCAAGTTTTAGGAGATTCTGTNAAAATTGATCAATTTCCTAATAGTGTTATTGTAAAAATTGAAAATATCATTGAGAGATCACCAGCAAAACTTACGCCAACTTTTTTTGATAAAATCTTTGGACCAGGTAAGGTAAAAACTAAAAAAGATTTTAATAAAGAAATAGAAAAGTCTGTTGAATTTAATTATTTAAAGGAATCTGAATTCTATTTAAATAGAGAAATAGAAAAAGATCTTTTATCTAAAAATAATATTAGTTTACCTGAAGAATATGTTAAAGAATGGATTACATCAAATAATGATGAAGAAACCTCAAAAAAATTACTAAATGAAGATTATAAAAGCTATTGTAATCAAATTAGATGGTCATATATTGTAGATGATATTATTGATTCTAATAAGATTAAAATTGAAAACTCAGAAATTGAAGCAATGGCTAAAAATCAGATTCAACAACAGTTAATTGCTTCTGGTATGCAGAATATGAATAAGGATATTGATAAGTTTGTCGATAACTATTTAAAACATAATAAAGGAGAAAATTATCTTAAGATATTTAATGAACTTAAGTCAAATAAAGTATTTAATCATATTAAAGAAAAAGTTACTATTACAAAAAAATCAATAACATTTGATAAATTTAAGTTACTTGCAAAAAAAATCTAATTATGAATAAAGAGGAATTAAGAAAATATTTGGTTAAAGATAAAAATATCAATGGTCTAACGTTCGATAAATATGTCGAAAAGGTTGAAAATATGACAAGAGCTGTTATAGAAGAAAGACCTACAAATTTTAGAGAAATTGACGTTTTTTCTCGGCTTATAATGGATCGAATAATTTTCTTAGGTATGGGCATTGAAGAAAACATTTCAAATATAATTACGGCTCAACTTTTATTTTTGGAATCTACTGATTCAAAAAAAGACATATTATTATATATTAATAGTCCGGGAGGTTCAGTATATGCCGGATTAGGAATTTATGACACTATGCAATATGTATCTCCTGACGTTGCAACAATATGTACAGGTATGGCTGCGTCAATGGGTGCTGTACTTTTATCAGGTGGAACTAAAGGTAAAAGATCTGCACTTAAACATTCAAGAGTTATGATACATCAACCTAGTGGAGGGATGCAAGGTCAGTCTACAGATATGGAAATAACCTTAAAACAAATGCAGGAGTTAAGAAAAGATTTATATAATATCTTATCTCACCATACTGGTAAATCATATAAACAAATTGAAAAAGATTCTGACAGAGACAAGTGGATGAGATCCGAAGAAGCAAAGGATTATGGAATTATAGATGAGGTTTTGATTAAAAAATCATAAGTTTTCTAAAATATTTTTAGCTACCTCATTAGTTGCATTTTTATTACCAATAATTTTTTTTAAACGTTCATAACCAGATATCATTTTATCTACGTGATAATTATTATCAAATTTATCAATTTCATGAGATAAACTTTTATAATTAAAATCATTTTGAATTAATTCAGTAACTAATTTTTTATTTAGAATAAGATTTACAAGTGATATATAATCAACCCTCACCAATAAACGTGCTATAATATAAGATATTAGTGATGATTTGTAAACTACAATTTGTGGAACGTTAAGGTAAGCTACTTCAAGGCTCGCTGTTCCAGACATGACAATAGATAAATTAGAAGCACTAACTGCTCTATAAGTCTTTTCATATACTATTTCAACATTATTGTAATTGTAAAATTCTTTATAATATTTTTGGTCTACATTATTAACTGCACAAACTATAAACTTATTTTTACTATAACTTTTAATTATTTTTTTTAAAATAGGTATAGAATACCTAAGTTCTGATTCTCTACTTCCAGGTAATAATGATACTACATTTCTAATCTTTTTCTTACTAATAAATTTTTCTCCTACATAGTGAGTCAATGGGTTACCAACATATCTAATTTCACAATTATACTTTTTAAAAAAATCTTTTTCAAAAGGTAAAATGGAATATACTTTATCTGTATANTTTGATAATTGAAATGCCCTATTTTTATTCCAAGCCCATGCTTTTGGAGCAATATAATAGTGAACATTAAATCCATTTTTTTTTGAAAATTTTGCAATCCTCATATTGAAACCTGGGAAATCAATTAATAAAACAACCTTAGGTTTATATTCTAGAATATGTTCTTNACATANTTTTAATTTATTTATAAAAAATCTTAGTTTAATTAGAACTTCAAAAAACCCCATCAAATTATAATTTCTATAATTTTCAAGTAGTATAGCACCAGCATTTTGCATTTGNTCTCCTCCCCAACAATGAATTTTCAGATCAGGATTTTTTTTTAATAAATATTTGATTAAATGAGAACCATGTAAATCGCCTGATCTCTCTCCACAAATTATAAATAAATCTGATTTACTTTTCTCCATAGTATTCTACAAAATTTCTTGGAGTTTCATAAAGTCTAATTTTATGTAGAGTACATTTTGAGTTTTTTAAAGATTTAAGTTTTTNATCTAATACCTCCCAAAATTTTATAGTTACGTTTTCTGTAGTTGTAATTATCCCTTCAAGAAAAGGAACATCTATGTTTAAATTTTTGTGATCTACTTTATCAATTATTTCCTCTTTTAAAATTGCAGATAACACTTTAAGATTAATTAACATACCAGTTTCAGGATTAATCTCTCCTTTTACTGTCACTTCAATTTCATAATTATGACCATGCCAATTTTCATTTGAACAAACTCCAAACTCTTCTTTATTTTTTTCGTCAGACCAATTTGGGTTCAACAATTTATGAGCTGCATTGAAATGCTCTTTTCTTACTATATAAATCATATTATTAAAACTTTAGGTGAATCTTTTAATTCAACTTTAACATGCTCAGACTTTGAAGTACTTAATTCCAACCCTCTAAAATTAGGNACTATAGGAAAATTTTTATAATACCTTTCTATTAGAACAGCAATTTGAATTTCTTTAGGCTGATATTTTAAAACTTCATTAATTGAATACATAAAAGTTGATGCACTATTCATTACATCATCAATAAGTACAATTACTTTATCTTTAATTTTATCAATATTAGCAGAAGGAGAAATTTTTTTAATTTTATAATTTTCTTTGTCTATATCAATAAAAAGTAGGTTAGTTTTTAAATTAGAGTTCTGATTTATAAATGAATTAACCTTGTTAGATAAGTATTTTCCATTTGGAAGTATACCTATTAGAAATATTTCATTTTCTTCAATATTTTTCTCAATTATTTCAAAAGAAATTCTTCTAATTTTATTTGTTATATCATTTGAATCAAGTACAATGTTTTTCATTGATTTATTAAACAGGGACTACTTTGTTATCTTTAAAAGTTGATAGAATAACCATAGACTGCAAGCTATCAGTAACTTCAATTTCAGTTACTTTTTCTAACATTAATTCTTGATAAGATTCAATATTTTTTGCAACAACTCTTAGTATAAAATCACCGCTTCCTGTAATGTGATGACATTCAACAATATTTTCTACCTTTTTAATTTTATCTATGAAAGAAGTAATATTTTTTTTATTATGNCCNTTAAGAGTTACCATTACAAATGTGCTGACTCCTAAACCGATTTTAGACTTATTTAATTTAGCATGGTATCCAGTTATAATTCCACGCGTTTCTAATTTTCTAACTCTTTCCAAGGTTGGTGCTGGAGATAATCCAATCTCTTGAGAAAGTTTTGCATTTGTTATTTTAGCATTCTTTTGTAGAATACTTAAGATTTTTTTATCAATATTATCAATTTTCATATTTAGAATTATATTTTGTAAAACGTAAATATTTAGACTAAAGTTCTGTGAAGAGTTGATATATTTTAAAAAAATTATGTTACTAAATTTTTTTAATGTATTCTTTCGATTTTTGATTCAAATCATCTTTTCTTTTTGTAAGCTTAATTACATTTTTAAAATAAAGTTTAGAATTAAAAAATTCATTCCTTTCATAGTATATTTTTCCTAATAGAAAATTTGAGTAAATAGTATAGCCTAATTTTTGATTTTTGAATTTTTCAGCATATTTCAATGATGTTTTAAGATGGATGATAGCTTGATCAATATTTCTTTTAGATAAAAATATTTCACCTAAAAAAAAATGAGCTAACCTTACATCATTTTCATAATATCCTTTTTTCTTATTTATATAATTATCAATTATTTGTTGAGATTCTTTTTCACACATAGAAAAATTTGAACTTCTATAAAGAATTTGTGTATAATACCTGTGAAATATAGAATTATCTGGGAATGTCTCAAATAGATACTTAGAAAGATACTTGGCTTTATTCAAATCATTTTCTCCAGAATGAATCCTCATTAAAAAATATTGAGCCTCTGTTCTTGTATAAAAAGAATTATTTCCTGCATTATTTAATTGGTCTATACCTAATTTTTTATCACCATCTGGAAATAACTTAACTATAGGTTTTAGAAGAGGATATCTTTCAGATATCCATATTGAATAATAATTAAATAAACCGTTTCCAAATGATATCTCGGGAATCATTATATCATCCTTTCTTATTTCTTTTAAATATTTCAAAGCATTCATTCCCGCAAAAGCTGATGCTCGCCATTTTTTTCTCTCAGATAAAAGTCTACCCTTAAAGCCATAGGAAGCAGCTAAAAAAAATGCCCCATCTATTTTATTTCCTTCATCATAAATTTTTTTTGATAATAGAATTGACTTATCCATTATTCTTAAAAATTTATCATCTAAACTTTTAACTGAGTCAATTTTTTTCAAATCAGAAATCCCCGAATAAGAATCTATTTTCCACCATAAGCCTAAACCTTTTAAAAAAATAGGAAGAGGATGATCATTGTATTCTTGAACTAGCCAATTAAATTCTTTATCAGCTTCTAGAAATTCGAAATTATACATCTTATTAATAGCTGCTGTAGCCTCAATCTGAATATCTAGATTAGTTAATATGCTTTTGTTATCTTGAGAAGCTGATACAAAAGGATTATAAAAAAGTATAATAATTACAATTACAATTTTAAATATCATAAAGCAAAATAACTGAATCATTAAGAATATGATTATAATTATTTTAATTATTTTCGCCTTTATTCTTTGATTAGTATGGAATTTAAAAAATTAAATAATTATAGTGGCTGGCTAACATTTTTAATAGCTCTAATTGTTTATTCCATTACAGTAGAAGATACTGCAAGCTTCTGGGATGCAGGTGAATTTATTGCCGTATCAAATAAGTTAGAAGTTCCTCACCCTCCAGGTGCTCCTTTTTATCTCTTACTAGGTAGGTTTTTTTCACTTTTTGCTTTCGGAAATCTCGAAAAAATAGCATTAGCTATTAATTTTTTAAGTGTACTATCAAGTGCATTTACTATACTTTTTTTATTTTGGACCATTACACACCTAACTTCAAAAATCATAAAAACTGATAATCTAAATAATACAATTCTTGTAATACTATCTGGATTTACTGGAGCTTTATCATTTACATTTACAGACTCTTTCTGGTTTTCTGCAGTTGAAGCCGAAGTATATGCTATGTCATCATTCTTTACAGCATTTGTTTTTTGGGCAATTTTAAGATGGGAAAGTTCAGAAAATAATCAAATGCAAAATAAATGGATTATTCTAATCGCTTATATGATGGGATTATCAATAGGTGTACACTTACTAAACCTCGTAGCGATACCAGCTTTAGCATTAATAATGTACTTTAAAAAAGCTGAAAAAATTTCGTTTATTGGAGTAAGCTCATCACTAATTTTAGGTTTATTAGTAGTTGGAATTATAGTTGAAGGAATAATTCCAGGATTACCTTCATTGGCAAGTTTTATTGAAAGGTTATTCATCAATACTTTTGGGTTACCTTTTGGATCTGGTATAATATTTTTCATTTTACTATTTATTTCAACATTAATTTATTTTTTATGGTATTCCCATAAAAAAGAAAAGACAGTTTTAAATACCTCATTATTAGCATTTACTTTTATCTTAATAGGATACTCATCGTATTCACTAGTTCTAATTAGATCAAATTATAATCCACCTATAGATGAAAATAATCCAGAAAATATTCTAAATTTTATTTCTTACCTTAAAAGAGAGCAATATGGATCTAGACCGCTAGTCAAAGGTCAATACTTCGATGCGGAAGTTGTAAGACAAGAAGAAACTGGATTTAGTTATAAAAAAGGAAAAGATCGGTATGAAATAAAAGAAAAGAAATTCAATTATGTCTATGACCCTAAAAGAACTACAATTTTTCCTCGAATGTACAGTAGTAATCCAAATCATATTAATAGATATAGGGAAATAACTAATTTATCACAAAGTCAAAAACCAACATTTTCAGATAATCTAGAATTTTTCTTTAAATATCAAGTAGGTCACATGTACCTAAGATATTTTATGTGGAACTTCTCAGGAAGATCTTCAGATATTCAAAATGCTAATTGGTTAGGACTTCAAAATGTNTTTGATGAAGTTCCTTNTCAANTTGAAGAAAATAAAGCTAGAAATAACTATTTGATGATCCCTCTTATTCTTGGAATAATGGGACTACTTTTCCAATATTATAGAGATAACAAAAATTTTTATGTTGTGATGTTATTATTCATTTTAACTGGCTTAGCACTAGTTGTCTATCTTAATAGTCCTCCAACTGAGCCAAGAGAAAGAGATTATATATATGCAGGATCATATTATGCATTTTCTATATGGATTGGATATGGATCTTTATTTTTATTTAATTTATTTAAAAGAATAANAAATAAAGAAGGGTTAGCGCTAGGCTTATCTTTTGTATTATCATTAACATCTCCCATACTTCTTGCAAAAGAAAACTGGGATGACCACGATNGATCANATAGATACTTAACNGTNGATTCTGCTAAAAATCTTCTAAATTCTTGTGCACCAAATTCTATTCTTTTTACGGGTGGAGATAATGATACTTTCCCACTTTGGTATGTTCAAGAAGTTGAGAATTTCAGAACAGATGTCAGAGTTATTGTTCTAAGTTATTTTAATACAGATTGGTACATAGAGCAAATGATGAGCAAAAAAAACCTTTCTGAAAAAATTAAATTTTCTATTAATTTAGATAACTACATTCAAGGAGGCCTTAACGATTATTTACCTTATGTTAACAATCCAAAAATACAAAATGTAGCAATTAACCTTAAGGGTTATATTAATCTTGTACAAAGAAATAGTAAAGCAATTCAGGTTCCAACATCTGTTAGTAACTATAATTCTATTCCATCAAAATCATTTTGGCTTTCCGTAAGTAATAATTTACCTCTGGAAATACCTGAAAAGTTTAAACAATTCAAGCAAGATACTTTATTTATTACATTAAAAAGTAATAAGAGTGGTTTAGAGAAAAAAGATTTAGCATTCTTAGATCTTCTACAAGCAAATGATTGGGAGAGACCAATTTATTTTAATAATACATCATTGAATGGTATAAATTTAGATTTAAAAAGGAATGTTATACAAGAGGGNTTTGCTTATAGATTAATGCCTACATTAAATCCTAGTTCTGGTAGTTTAATAAATACTGATTTAATGTATAAAAACTTAATGAATAACTCATACTGGAGAGAACTTGATAATGAAAATTCATATTATTCTGAAGATCATAGAGGCTTTATTATGAATTATAGATCTACTTTCAATACATTAATAAGAAACTTAATTAAGAATAAAGAATATGATAAAGCTTTAGAAGTGATTAATAAATCAATTGAATTAATTCCCGATAGAAGTGTAATGTATGATCATTTTTCTGTACAGCTTGTAGAATTTTTACTAGATCTTAAAGTAAAGGCTAATATGGAGACTGAAGAATTAGCCAATCAGATTGCAGAAATAATTGGAGAAAGGTCAAACGAAATATTAAATTATTATTTTGATAATAACATCAATGATAGATTTGAAATTCAAAAAAATCTAGTTTCATTAAATACTTTAGCAAGAGCCTATAGTCAATACAATAATCCAGAATTATCTAAAAAATATAGAGAATTATTTGAAAATAATTATTCTAGAAATTCAATAAATTAATTTTTTGAGAATTTAATAATTCTTCTTTTGTTTTCTTTTTTTGAGTCTAAAAGAATGAAATAATAGCCTTTGTTAAAATAATTTAAATTAAATCTTAACTCTTTATCTGATAACCTTTCTTCTATAAAAGACATCTCATTTCCAATTAGTGAGTGAATTGAATAATCATAATCATCAACTGAAGTATCATTATTTATTTTTAGATTAATATATTCATTTGCTGGGTTTGGAAATACATTAATTGAAATATTCTTCTCTTTATTTTGAGAAAAAAGTGGAGTTGATATTAATAAAAAGAATAATATTATTAATCTAAACATATTTAAAGTAAATTAATTTAGATAATATATCAAAAAAAGATTTATTAAGAAAAGTTAAAACTAAACTAAATAATCAGTTACTTTATTTGATATCCAGTCTCCTACCTCACTTGTACTTAAATATTTTTTGTTATTAATATCCATAGTGACTACATTTTCTTTTAGAGCATCTTCAACTGATTTTAAGATTATTTCTGATTCTTTTTTTAGATTAAAGGATAGGTCTAACATCATTGATAAAGAAAGAATCATTGCCATTGGATTTGCAATGCCTTTTCCTGCAGCCTGTGGATAGGATCCATGAATTGGTTCATATAAAGATATTTTGTCTCCAACAGATGCAGAAGGTAACATCCCTAATGATCCAGTTATAACTGATGCCTCATCAGTTATAATATCACCAAACATATTTTCAGTTAAAATCACATCAAAGTCAGTAGGATTTGTAATTATTTTCATGGCAGCATTATCAACAAAAAGATAAGAAACTTTCACTTCTGGATAACTAATTGATATTTTTTGAACTACTTCTCTCCATAATCTTGAAGTATCTAAAACATTTGCTTTATCAACAAGAGTTAGTTCTTTTTTCCTTTTTTTTGCTTCCTTAAAAGCAAGGTGAGATATTCTTTCAATTTCATCTATATTATAAAAACATGTATCATAAGCTGATCTTCTATCATCTGATATTGATTTTTCACCAAAGTAAATTCCACCTGTTAATTCTCTGTAGACAACAAAATTAGTTCCTGATACTATCTCTTTTTTTAGTGGAGATGAATCCAATAAAGAATCATAAGTTATTACAGGTCTTACGTTTGCATATAAACCCAAAAATTTTCTCATTTCTAATAGTCCGTCTTCTGGTCTTACTTTTGCTTTAGGGTCATTATCATATTTTGGATCACCTATAGCTCCAAATAATATTGCATCTGAATTACTACATAGTTTCTTTGTAGATTCAGGGAATGGATTACCATCTGAATCAATAGCAGCCGCACCCACTAAACCTTTATCATAATTAAATTTAATATTTGTTTTATTAGAAATTATATCTAATATCTTAAGTGCTTCCTGCATTACTTCAGGGCCAATACCATCACCTTCTAAAACAGCAATTTTTTTCATGGTTTACTTTCTTCAAATTTTAGAATTTTGTCTTTTATATTTAATAAATAATCAATATTATCAAATCCATTAATCAAACAGGTTTTATTATATTCATTTATTTCAAATGTTTCATCAAAAAAACCATCTTCTGAAAAAAATCTTTGTTCTTCTAAATCAACAGAAAATGAAGAATAAATATCATTTGATACTTTATTAAAAATCTCATTAATTATTTTTTGATCAAATTGTATAACTAGTAAACCATTATTAAGAGCATTATTTTTAAAAATATCAGCAAAAAAACTACTCAAAACAACCCTAAATCCATAATCATAAATTGCCCATGCTGCATGTTCCCTACTTGAACCACATCCGAAATTTCTTCCNGTAAGTAGAATTTTAGAATCATTTTTAATTTTATTTAGATTAAAATCTTCAATTAAATTTTGATTATTATCATACCTCCAATCTCTAAATAAATTATCCCCAAAACCATCTCTTGTTACTGCTTTTAAAAACCTAGCNGGAATAATTTGATCAGTATCTATATTCTCAATATTTAGAGGCATTATGGTAGATTCAAGTTTTTTAAATTTATCCATATTAATTATTATCTCTTATATCAGTTACATAACCCTTTATTGCTGATAATGCAGCAGTAGCTGGACTTGCCAAAAAAGTTCTTGAACCAGGACCTTGCCTTCCCTCAAAGTTTCTATTAGATGTAGAAACACAATATTTTCCTTTTGGTATCTTATCTTCATTCATTGCAAGGCATGCTGAGCAACCAGGCTGCCTGAAATCAAAGCCTGCATTTCTAAAAATTATATCTAAACCTTCTTCAATAGCAATTTTTTCAACAGATTTTGATCCAGGAATTACCCATGCATTNACATGATNNGCTTTCTTTTTNCCNTTAATNANNTTNGAGGCAATTCTTAAATCTTCTATTCTAGANTTNGTACANNNACCAATAAAAACATAATCNATTTTTTTATNNANTAANCTCTCNCCTGNNTTNAAANNCATATAATCTAANGATTTNNTANATGATTCATNTGGATGTATTNNTNGNNNTATNTAGGNATANNATCNNTAANTTTAATNCCCATNCCAGGATTNGTNCCATANGTNATCATTGGNTCAATATCNNNAGCATCAAANTTTATAACTTTATCATATTCAGCATCTTTGTCAGATCTTAGTTTTCTCCATTTTTCAACTTCAATTTCAAATTTTTCTCCTTTTGGTGAGAATTTTTTACCCTTAAGATATTTAAATGTAACATCATCTGGTGCTATCATTCCACCTCTAGCTCCCATTTCTATACTCATATTACAGATTGTCATTCTAGATTCCATTGAGAGAGAACGAATAGCAGATCCTGAATACTCAACAAAATAACCTGTTCCCCCAGAAGCAGTAATTTTAGAAATTATATATAATATTATATCCTTTGAATAAACACCATCACTTAACTCACCATTTATTTCTATAAGCATTGTTTTAGGTTTATTTTGAAGTAAACATTGAGTAGAAAGAACCATCTCAACTTCACTCGTCCCAATTCCAAATGCAATAGAACCAAAAGCTCCGTGTGTAGAAGTATGACTATCTCCACAAACTATAGTCATTCCAGGTTGAGTAATTCCTAATTCTGGACCAATTACATGAACAATACCCTGATATTTATGTCCTAAACCATATAAATCAATTCCATGTTCATTACAATTTTTATTTAATGTATCAACTTGATTTCGAGATAATGCTTCTTTAATAGGTAAATGCTGATCTATAGTAGGAACATTATGGTCGGCAGTAGCAATAGTTTTGTCTGGTCTAAAAACTTTTAAACCTCTTTTATTTAAACCTGCAAAGGCTTGAGGACTAGTAACCTCATGAATTAGATGTTTATCTATATAAAGAATGCTAGGTCCATTGGGAATAGAATCAACTAAATGATTATCCCAAACTTTTTCAAAAAGGGTTTTTCCCATTATTTATATTTTTTCATTAGCTCATAAAGATCTTCATCATGAAGAAGTTTTTTTTCATCAGCCATTTCAATAAAATTAATATAAATAGTTTCTAATTCTACTTTTGAAAAGCTAAAACCTAGTAATTCAAGTCTATGTTTTAAAGCTGCTCTTCCACTTCTAGCAGTTAAATCAATTGATGAAGCTTTTAGGCCAACATCTTCAGGATTAATAATCTCGTAATTTTCCCTCTTCTTCAAAAACCCATCTTGATGAATTCCAGATGAATGTGCAAATGCATTTGCTCCAACAATTGCTTTATTTCTTTGAATAGGCATATTCATCAACCTACTCACCTTTTTACTAATTGGTACTATTTTTTTTGAATCAACATTTGTAACGAGGTTTAGATCTGGATGAGATTTTAATGCCATTACAACCTCCTCAAGAGATGTATTTCCTGCTCTTTCACCAATTCCATTAATAGTAGCCTCAAATTGTCTGGCACCATTTTGAAGGCCGGAAATTGAATTTGCTGTAGCAAGACCTAAGTCATTATGACAATGAACAGATATAATTGCTTTATCAATATTAGGAACATTATTCATTAAGTATTTTATTTTTTTTCCATACATTTCTGGTAAATTATAACCAGTAGTATCAGCAATATTTATTACAGTTGCTCCTGCTTTAATAACTTCCTCAACCATTTTACACAAAAAATCTTGATCTGCTCTTCCTGCATCTTCTGGATAGAATTCTACATCCTCGAAAAACTTTTTTGAATATTTAACAGCTGCAACAGCTTGTTCTAATATTTTTTCTCTCGTTGAATTAAATTTATGTTTTATGTGAATATCTGATGATCCAATTCCTGTATGTATTCTTTTTCTTTTAGCATTTTTTAATGCTAAACTAACCATATCTATATCAGAAATAATAGCTCTAGATAAAGCACAAATTATTGGTTTTTTTACAACTTTAGAAATTTCAGAAACAGAATTGAAATCTCCAGGACTTGAAATAGGAAAACCAGCCTCAATAACGTCAACTCCTAAAGACTCTAGATCAAGAGCAATTTCTATTTTTTCATTAGTGTTAAGTTGACATCCAGGTACTTGTTCACCATCTCTTAATGTTGTATCGAATACGTAAACTTTATCTTTTCCCATTTATTAAATAATTACATATTATTTACAATCTCTTGAGCAAAATCTGAACAAGACAATAGAGTAGCATTATCCATTAATCGTTCAAAATCATAGGTAACTTTTCCTGATTCAATAGATTTAGTTAAACCTTTATGTATAAGATCCTTAGCCTCATTCCATCCTAAATGCTCTAACATCATTGATCCAGAAAGTATTACAGAACCAGGATTTACTTTATTTAAACCAGCATATTTTGGAGCAGTTCCATGAGTTGCCTCAAAAATAGCATGACCACTTTGATAATTAATATTTGCTCCAGGTGCAATTCCAATACCGCCAACAATAGCTGCCAATGCATCTGAAATATAGTCACCATTAAGATTCATTGTAGCAATGACCGAGTATTCTTTTGGTCTTAATAAAATTTGTTGTAAGAAAGCATCAGCAATAACATCTTTTATAATTATTTCTTGTGAACCATTTTTAATTACTTGCCAAGGTCCTCCCTCATAATCCTGAGCTCCAAATTCTTCCCTAGCAATTTTATAACCCCAATCTCTAAAAGCACCTTCTGTATATTTCATGATATTACCTTTATGTACTAAAGTCACAGAACTTCTTTTTTGTTTTATCGCATACTGAATGGCAGATCTAACTAGTCTATATGTTCCTTCGATTGATATAGGTTTTATGCCTAATCCAACTGTTTCAGGAAATCTTATTTTATCAAATCTCTCAGAAAAATTTTCTTTAAGAAGATCTTTAAGCTTTTTATTATCATCACTCCCATTTTCAAATTCTATTCCTGCATAAATATCCTCAGTNTTTTCTCTAAAAATAACCATATCAGTGGTAGAAGGATTTTTAACAGGAGANGGAGTGCCATTAAACCATCTAACAGGTCGAACACATGCAAATAAATCTAATTTTTGTCTTAAAGCAACATTTAGTGAAGTAATNCCTCCTCCAACAGGTGTTGTTAAAGGACCTTTGATTCCTACTAAATATTCATTAAATATATCAAGTGTTTCTTGNGGTAACCATTCTCCAGTATTATTATAGGCTTTTTCACCNGCTAATACTTCTTTCCATATAATTTTCTTTGAACCTGAATATGCTTTTTCAACTGCTGAATCCAAAACTAATTTACTAGCAGGCCAAATATCTACTCCTATACCATCACCCTCAATAAACGGTATGATCGGGTCGTTAGGCACGATGACGTTTCCATCTTTAAATTGTATTTTATTTCCTTCCATAATCTGCTTATTTTGATAAATAGAAAGCAATTATAGATATTTTTTATCTAAATGAATAGATAAAAATTAAATCATTTTTTACTTCCATTTTATATTACAACCCATACTTGGAAATTGATTTATATCTACTTCTTTATTTTTTAAGGTAGATTCAATTGCATTTCTTAAATCTTTACCATTAATCTCTTCGGNGTTACCTGGTGAGGATGAATCTAATCTTCCTCTATATACCAATAAGTTTTTAGAGTTAAATAAATAAAACTCAGGAGTACATTCAGCATGAAATAATTTTGCAATTTCTTGAGTTTCATCAAATAAATAAGGGATAGAAATATTTAAGTCTCTAAATAATTTTTTCATTTTTTCCGGAGAATCCTGAGGATAATTTTCAACGTCGTTAGAACTAATTGCAATAAATCTAAGCTTATCATCATAATCCATTATTATTTTTTTTAATTCATCATGATAATGGATTACATAAGGACAATGATTACATATAATCATGACTACTGTATTTTTTTCTGATATAAGATTATCAGTAGAATAATCTTTATCTGTTAAAACGTTTAATAATTTGAATTTGGGTAACTCTGTACCAAGTGGTAACATTTTAGAATAAGTGAGTGCCATTATTTTTTATTTTAATTTTTAAATTTTTATATTAAATAAATTTAGTACCAATTTTAACCTAATACAATGAAAAAAACCATACTTATTATTTTTCTAACATTAAGCAATTATGTTTTTGGGCAGATTGATAAGGCTCCAGAAAGATATAGAGGTGAAGGACCATATAATCAATTAATCATCAGAGGTGCAACATTAATTAATGGAAATGGAGCTCCTCCAACTGGTCCAGTTGATATAGTAATTGAAAAAAATATTATAAAAAGTATAAGAAATGTAGGTTATCCTGGTCTTGAAATAAAAGAAAGCAGAAGACCCATTGCAAAAAATGGGGCAAAAGAAATTGATGCACATGGCAAATATGTTTTGCCAGGACTAATTGATATGCATGGACATATTTCTTCACAAAGAGAAGGAACAGCTGAATACGTTTTTAAACTTTGGATGGCTCATGGAATTACTACTATTAGAGACCCATCATGTGGACAAGGACTTGATTGGGTTCTTGATCAAAAAGAAGAAAGTAAAAAAAATAATATTACTGCACCAAGAATTTTAGCTTATACTAGTTTTGGACAAGGAGAAAAAAATGGAATAAACTCACCTTCAGAAGCAATAGAATGGGTTAGAAAAAATGCTGATAGAGGAGCAGATGGTATAAAGTTTTTTGGTTCTAGACCAGATATATTTAAGGCTGCTCTTCAAGAAAATAAAAGACTAGGGTTAAGATCTGCTTGTCATCATGCTCAAATGGATGTTGCAGAAATGAATGTTTTAGAAACTGCTAGAAATGGTCTTACAACTATGGAACATTGGTATGGTCTACCCGAAGCATTATTTGAAAATAAAACAGTTCAAAATTATCCAGTAGAATATAATTATATGAATGAAGGACATCGTTTCGAGGAGGCAGGAAAACTTTGGGAGCAAGCAGCTGAACCCTATTCAAAAAAATGGAATGATGTAATGAATGAGTTAATTTCTTTAGACTTTACTATAGATGTAACATTTGTTCCTTATAGTGTATTTAGGGATGTTCAAAGAGCTAGCAGTCTTCCTTGGCATAAAGATTATACAAGACCCAAGCTACTGAAGTTTTTCCTACCTTCAAGAGATTCTCATGCTGCAGCTTATTATGATTGGGGATCAGAGCTTGAAACGGTATGGAAGGAAAATTATAAGTTATGGATGACTTTTATAAATGAGTATAAAAACAGAGGTGGAAGAGTAACAGCTGGTGCAGATTCTGGTTATATGTACAATGTTTATGGATTTGGATATATTCAAGAATTGGAGTTATTAAGAGAGGCAGGGTTTCATCCAATGGAGGTAATAAGAGCAGCTACTCTACATGCTGCAGAAGCTATTGGGATGGAGGATAAAATTGGAACTGTAGAAACTGGAAAATTTGCTGATCTGATTATAATGGATCAAAATCCATTAAAGAATCTAAAATATTTATATGCAACTGGTGATATAAAATTAGAAGGTAATGAAGTAATAAGGGTTGGTGGAGTATCACAAACAATAAAAGATGGAATAATTTTTGATGCAAGAGAATTATTAGAAGATGTTAAGAAAATAGTTGACGAAGAAAAAAGAAATACACCTGGTTGGGAAAATCTATTATATGAAAATATTAAAAGAAAATAGAGTATTATAATCCTAATTCTTTTAATTGATTTTTATCAATCTCTGAGGGAGAATTTATCATTACATCTCTTCCTGAAGTATTTTTAGGAAATGCTATAAAGTCTCTTATAGATTCTTTTCCACTGAAAAGAGCACAAAGCCTATCAAAACCAAATGCAATACCTCCATGTGGAGGCGTACCATATTTGAATGCATTTAATAAGAATCCGAATTGATTATTGGCTTCATCTTTAGAAAATCCTAAAATTTCAAAAACTTTTTCTTGAAGTATCTTATCATGAATTCTTATGGATCCTCCTCCAATTTCAACACCATTTATGACAAGGTCGTATGCATTAGCTCTAACTTTTTCTGGGCTCGAGTCAAGAAGTTCAATATCATCTTTTACTGGCGATGTAAATGGGTGATGCATAGCATGGTATCTTTTTGATTCTTCATCCCAGGATACTAATGGAAAGTTTACAACCCATACAGGATTAAAAATATCTGGATCTCTCAAATTTAATTTATCTCCCATAAGAAGTCTCAGAGATGACATAGCAGAAAAAGTTTGTTTTTTCTCTCCTGCAAGAATTAATATTAAATCTGAAGGATTAGAATTATTTTCATTAGCAATTTTCTTTAAATCATCTGAAGAATAAAATTTATCTACGGAAGACTTTAATGTCCCATCCTCATTATTTTTAATATAAACTAAACCCTTAGAGCCGATTTGAGGTGTTTTCACAAATTCAGTAAGTTCATCTATCTGTTTTCTAGAGTAATTACTGCATCCTTCTACATTAATTGACAAAATAACTTCAGAATCATCAAAAACTTTAAACCCTTTTCCTTTTACACTTGAAGTTAAATCATTGAATTTCATACCAAACCTTAAATCTGGTTTATCAGATCCATATAATTTAATTGCTTCATCATACTCCATAATAGGTATTTCACCTAAATCCTTATTTAATATATTTTTAAATAACCGAGTTATAAGACCTCCAAAATTTTCTAATACATCTTCTCTATTAACAAATGACATTTCACAATCTATTTGTGTAAACTCAGGTTGTCTATCTGCTCTTAAATCTTCATCTCTAAAACATTTAACTAACTGATAATACTTATCAAATCCAGATACCATAAGCAGTTGCTTAAATGTCTGAGGAGATTGAGGTAAAGCATAAAACTCTCCTGAATTCATTCTTGAAGGAACGATAAAGTCTCTTGCTCCCTCGGGTGTGGATTTAATCAATACTGGTGTTTCAATTTCTAGAAAATTCTTAGAATTAAGGTAATTTCTAGTTTCTTGCATTAGGCTATGTCTAAGAATTATATTCTCTTTGAGCGGAGATCTTCTTAAATCTAGATATCGATATTTCATTCTTAAATCTTCTCCTCCGTCTGTTTCATCTTCTATAGTAAATGGTGGAACATCTGATTTATTCAAGAATTCCATTTCAGAAACTTTTATTTCAATATCACCTGTATCAAGGTGAGGATTTTTAGAAAGCCTTTCAAAAACTTCTCCGTGAATTTTAATTACATACTCTCGTCCACATTTTTTTGCTAATTCAAAAGTATTTTTTCCAGAAAATTCTTCTTCAAAAATTAATTGAGTAATTCCGTATCTATCTCTAATATCAATCCAAANTACTTTTCCTTTATCTCTAATTTTATGAGCCCATCCTGATAAAATAACATTAGATTTTATATCTTTTTTTCTTAACTCTCCACAATTATGTGTTCTTAACATNGATAATGATTTTCAACAAAATTAATAGAATTATAAAGAATGCGTTAATTTTTTTTATAATCTTACACTAGTTATGAATATAATAAAAAACAACCATGAATATTTTATGAAAATGGCTCTAAAAGAAGCTGAATTTGCTTATGAGCAAGAGGAAATACCAATTGGAGCTNTTATAGTTCATAATAATAAAGTAATTAGTAAAGGACATAATCAATCTCAAAGACTAAACGATGCTACAGCACATGCAGAAATGATAGCAATTACTTCTGCACAAAATAAATTAGGGAGTAAATATTTAAATGAATGTGAACTTTATGTGACACTAGAGCCATGTATGATGTGCAGCGGGGCTATACATCTCTCTAAAATACATAAGGTAGTTTATGCTCTAGATGATAAGGANAAAGGCTATTTAAGAAAATCCAAGAAAGAACTTAATAAAAAACTAGTAATTNTTTCAAATATTCTTGAGTCTGAATCAAAAAATCTATTAGAATCTTTTTTCTTTAAATTAAGAAGCTGAACCTTCAGTATTTAAACTAAAATTCTTAAATTCATTAATAATTTAATTTTAATTAAAACAAAAATAAAAATGTCATTCAATTTACCAGATTTACCTTATTCNTATGATTCACTAGAACCTCATATAGATTCTAAAACAATGGAAATTCACCATAAAAGACATCATAACCTTTACATTACAAATCTCAATAATGCAATTGAAAATTCTAGTCTTGAAGGATTATCTATTGAAGATTTATGTACAAANCATTCAGATAATATTGCTGTAAGAAANAACGGAGGTGGTCACTATAACCACTCATTATTTTGGAANATTCTTTCACCAAATGGTGGTGGAGAACCAACTGGAAAAGTAAAAGATCTGATAGAGTCTAGTTTTGGTGATGTAAATAATTTTAAAGAAAAATTCAAAACTGCGGCAATGACAAGATTCGGTTCAGGATGGGCATGGTTATGTCAAATTGATGATCATCTTGAGATATGCTCAACTGCTAATCAAGATAACCCTTTAATGCCTGGAGTTTGTAATGACTCGAGTAATATTTTAATGGGTATTGATGTATGGGAACATGCTTACTACCTTAACTATCAAAATAAAAGAGTTGAATATGTTGATGCTTTCTTTAATATTATAAATTGGGAAGAAGTAAATAATAGATTAAAATAATTAGTAATGAATAAAAGAAGAGAATTTATCAAGAATGCTGCAAAAATTGGAATCGGATCTCAGTTTNTTTTTAATACACCTCTTGAGTTGATTGCAAATAATAGATCAAAAATATCATCTAACGATAAAATTAATTTTGGAGTAATAGGATGCAAGGGAATGGGATGGAGTGACATGAGTTCAATATTAAAAAATAGTGAAACTGAATGTATAGCTCTTTGTGATGTTGATGAAAAAGTTCTCGAAGAAAGATCAAAAAATGTAAAAGATATCACTGGCAAAAAACCTAAAATCTATAACGATTACAGAAAGCTATTAGATAATAAAGATATTGATGCAGTTGTAATCGGAACTCCTGATCATTGGCACTGTCTAAATTTAGTTGATGCTCTTAGTGCAGATAAACATATATATTGTGAGAAACCTATTTCAAATTCTATTGAAGAAGCAGATATAATGTTAAAAGCCGCTTCTAAAAAAAATAAATGTATTCAAGTAGGACAATGGCAAAGAAGTGGAGGACAATATAGAGAGGCTATGGAATATTTATGGTCAGGAAAAATAGGAAAAGTAAGGTTAGTAAAAGTATGGGCCTATATGGGTTGGTATGGATGGGTAGATAATTACAAAGATACTGAAACCCCGAAAGGAGTAGACTATAATATGTGGTTAGGTCCTGCACCTTTAAGAAAATTTAATAAAAATAGATTCCATGGAAGTTTTAGATGGTACTGGGATTATGCTGGTGGTCTTATGACTGACTGGGGAGTTCACGAAATTGATATAGCTCTATGGGGGATGAATGCAAAAAATCCGTTATCAATTTCGGCAGCTGGAGGTAAATTTGCTTATCCTGATCAAGATACTGAGACGCCAGATTCTCTTCAAACTATTTATGAATATAAAGATTTTACAATGTTATGGGAACATGCAAATGGAATCGATGGCGGAAATTATGGACTTAGTGAAGGCATAGCATTCATTGGAAGTAAAGGAACTATAGTAGTAAATAGGACTGGATGGGAAGTAATTCCAGAAAAAGATCACCGTAATGGTGGAGACTTATTCATAGAAGGAGTACCGAGAACTACTTTTAATTGGGATGAAGTTCGTAAAAAGTACGGTAATGCCCTTGATTTGCATACAGAAAACTTTATAGATAGCATTAAAAAAAATGACCCCTCAATTTTAAATTGTGGAATAGAAAGTGGAAGTCAAGTTTCAAAAGTTGCTCATATGGGAAATGTTGCTTTTAGAAGTGGATCAAAAATTAAGTGGAATGAAGAAAAAAATAATTTTGATAATTCTTCAGCCAATAATCTTATTGTGCCTAAATATAATAACGGTTGGAACTTACCTTCTTTATAATTTATTTTCTACTATTTTTTGTAATTCTATATTTTCATCTCTTAATCTCGCAGCTTCATAAAAATCAAGTTTGTCAGCTGCCTTATTCATNTCAAAAGAGTTTTTTTCTATAATTTTTTTAATTTCATCTACTGACATATTTTTTATTACTGGATCAATCTCAAGATTTGAAACAAATTTATTTTTAGCCTCCTTTTCTTGAGCAACTGTAGTTTGAGCTAAAATATTTTCTNTAGACTTACTTATAGTTTTAGGAACAATATTATTTTTTTTATTGTAAGTATCTTGAATTTCTCTTCTTCTATTAGTTTCATCAATTGTATTCTTCATTGATTTTGTTATCTTATCAGCATACATAATTACAAAGCCGTTAACATTTCTTGCTGCTCTTCCCACAGTTTGAATCAAAGATTTTTCATTTCTCAAAAAACCTTCTTTATCAGCGTCCAAAATAATTACTAAAGATACTTCCGGTAAATCCAATCCTTCCCTTAACAAGTTGACTCCAACTAATACATCAAAATTACCAAGTCTNAAATCTCTTAATATATTGACTCTTTCTAGAGAATCAATCTCAGAATGCATATACCTAGCTTTTATTCCATTATTATTTAAATATTTATTTAATTCTTCTGACATCCTTTTAGTTAGAGTTGTAATCAAAACTCTCTCATGGACTTTAATTCTTTTATGAACTTCATTTATAATATCGTCAATTTGATTTTCAGTTTCTCTTACCTCTATAGGTGGATCTAATAATCCAGTTGGTCTAATGATTTGTTCTACAATAATACCATCTGAACTAGATAATTCATAGTCGGAAGGTGTTGCACCTACAAATACAACTTTATCTATTAAAGATTCAAATTCTTGAAAGTTTAGNGGTCTATTGTCTAATGCAGATGGTAGACGGAAACCATAATCTACTAAGTTCATTTTTCTTGATCTATCACCNCCCCACATTGCTCTAACTTGAGGTAAAGTAACATGNCTTTCATCTACAAACATCAANAAATCATCAGGAAAATAATCAATCAAACAGAATGGTCTTTTNCCNGGGTCTCTTCTGTCAAAATANCTTGAATAATTTTCCACNCCTGAACAATAACCAATCTCACTNATCATCTCTAAATCAAATTCTGTTCTTTCTTTTATTCTTTTAGCTTCACTAAANCTACCCTCTTTTTCAAAAAAATTAATTTGTTTTTCTAAATCATCTTCAATTTCTTTAAGNGCTATATCTATTGTTTCNTTTGATGTAACAAATAAGTTAGCAGGATATATTTTAATATAGTCTTCATTTGAAATTGACTTTCCAGTATTTGGATCAACTTTTTGAATAGACTCTACTTCATCTCCCCAAAANATTATTCTAACAATATGNTCTGCATAAGCTAAATAAATATCAAGAGTATCCCCTTTTAATCTAAATGTTCCTCTCTTAAATTCATCGTCGTGAGACCTNTCATAAAGTATATCAACTAATGAAAAAAGAAACTCTTTTAAAATTATTTTTTGACCTACCTTAGTCTCTATTATATTTTTTCCAAAATCATCAGGATTACCAATCCCATAAATACATGANACCGATGCAACAACAATTACATCTTCTCTCCCTGAGAGTAAAGCTGATGTTGCACTTAATCTCAATTTTTCAATCTGCTCATTAATAGATAAGTCTTTCTCTATATAAACATTTGAACTTGGTATATANGCCTCAGGTTGATAATAATCATAATAAGAAATAAAATATTCAACAGAATTNTTAGGGAAAAAATTTTTTAACTCTCCATACAATTGAGCAGCTAAAGTTTTATTATGAGATATGATTAAAGTTGGTTTATTTATTTTATTAATCACATTGGCCATTGTAAAAGTTTTTCCAGAACCAGTAACNCCTAATAAAACTTGATNTTTTTGATTATTATCAATTCCATCAACTAATTCTTTAATTGCCCTAGGCTGATCTCCTTTTGGAGAAAATTCCGATTTTAAATCAAATTTCAAATCATTATATTTTAATTATTCCATATACCCCAAGACAAGTCTGCTTGGATAGCCAACATTTCATATCCATTTTTTGTATTNGCACCTTTATTTTTTGAAATNGATAAGAGTTTTGTTTCTATAGGATTATATACTAAATCAAAGACATAATGTTTATTAGTTAATAAATCATAATCAAGATCAGGAAAGGTTTGAATGTTAGGGTACATACCTAAAGGAGTTGAATTTATTATTAAATTATAATCCGATAGCCCTCTATTTTGTTTTAATTCGTCATATGTGATTTTAGACCCTCCTGAATTTCTAGATACTATTTTAAAAGGGATTTCTAACTTATTCAGACAAAATTGTATTGCATTAGAACTTCCCCCGGAGCCTAAGATTAAAGCTGAAAAGTTTCTATTTGGTATCCATTTCAGTAAACTTTCTTTAAAACCTAAATGATCTGTATTATATCCCTTAAGCNTACCATTTTGAAATTTAATAACATTAACTGATCCAATTTTTTTTGCCTCATCATCAACTTNATCTAAAAATTTNATAACATTTTCTTTATGAGGAATCGTTACATTTAATCCATTTATATCAGGCACTTTCTCTATCAAATTATTTAAATGATTAATATTATCTAACTCATAATTTTCATAATTAACATTCTTAATTTGAAGTTTATTAAATTTTTTTTCAAAATATGATTTTGAAAATGAATGCTCTAAAGGAAATCCAATTAGTCCATATTTTCTCATTTCGTATTAATATAATTTGATATTAAACCAGATACTACAAAAATTATAATAGGTAAGGTAAGATCAGAAATATTATGAATTGGTAAAATTAAATCATTATTATTTTGCCAGGGCCATACTTTATTTAATGCACCCAGCATTATTCCTGAAAGAAATAAAATAGTTGANTTATAATATTTATTTAACAACCAAAAAATAATTTTAGAAAATGATAAAATTCCAAAAACAGCTCCAAATGCAAAGACCAAAATATTAGTCCACAATAAAGAAGATATTGAATCTAACATAAATTGATACTTTCCTAAAATAAGTAATATGTAACTTCCAGAAATTCCTGGAAGAAGCATTGCAGAAATAGCAATAAAACCAGAAAAAAATACTGATATCATAGTATCAGATAGAGATAATTGCCCAATGAATAATAATGATAAACCCAAAATTAATCCTGAAAATATTAATGAAAAATCAAATAATGAATTTGGTTTTAAAGAAGCAATTAGCTTTAATGATGAAAAAAAAATTAATCCAAAAAAAAATGAAAAAAGTAAAATTTTGTGATTTATCAATAGATATGATATTAAAGAAGAAAAAAGAAAGATNGAAATTAAAATTCCAACAAATACTGGTAAAATAAAATTAAAATTCAGTTGAGCATTTAATTTTTTAAAATCTAATCTGAGNAAATAAATTAAAGTAGAATGATTAATTGANTTAAGAGANNTAATAAATTTTTCATAAATTCCTAAAAGTAATGCTATTGTTCCTCCTGAAATTCCAGGGATTAAATCTGAAAAACCCATCGCCATACCTTTTAGTAAAAGAATAAAGCGCTTAGAAAATAACATTATAAATACTGATTAAATGTATCCCCTCTCAACCCAACTCTAATTGTCTCTAATGAAATTACTTCATTTCCAGAAATATTTCCAAGGTTTACATTTTGACCTAATAATTTAACAAACCATACTTGCTGAGCTTTTAGAGGAGCTTCCCATAATATTTTCTCGTTTGGTATTTCAGTCAATATTTCTTCTACCAGTCCTTGTCTTACTTCACCTGAAGATCTAAATAAACCTACACTACCTGATTCTCGAGCTTCTCCAATTACTTTCCATGAGCCTGCATTTAATTCGGCTTTCATTTGTCTTATCCATTTATATGGTGGGATTATTTTCTTTTCGTCTTTAGAACCAATCTCAGAAAAAACTGTAACATGTTTGGCAAGTTTTTCTATGTATTCACATTTTTTCTTATGAGGTATAGAAATAGATCCATCAGAAACTTCAGCATATTTAAGGTCATACTTTTTTAATATTTTGATATAATCCTCAAACTGATCTCTAATTGCAAAAGCTTCAAAAAGAGTACCTCCAAAATAAACATTAATATCAGCATCATTAAAAAGTTTAATTTTTTTAGACAGATTTTCAGAAAAATTTGATGTCGTCCAACCAAATTTTACAAAATCAATATATTTAGATGATGACTCAATTAGATTCTTACATTCTTGAATGCTAGAACCTTTATCAATAACCATAGTAATTCCTGATTGCCTAGGTTTAGAAGTTCTCTCAGGAATATTTTTTAAATCAAAATTCATTTTAAATTATTGTTTCTAAACTGATTAATAATCCTTATTAATGCAGATTGAGTCTCAAAATTAGGAACAAAATCAAAAAGGACCTCATGATTATCAAAATTTAGAGATAGAGCACTTTCTAAAACATTCATTGATTCCTTATATCTACCTGAATCCATTAAATATATTACAAGTCTATAGTATAAAAGAGATTCTTCAGGGACCTCAACAATTCCTTCTTTTATTATATTTATTGCTTTTTCAATATCACCACTCTCATAATAAATCAAAGAAAATTCTAGTGATGTCTTAAAATCTGCAGGATTAATTTCTAAAGCCTTAGTATATAGATCTACACTTGATACCATGTTACCAACTTTATATTCGGCAAAAGCTAAAGACTTAATATAATCTACATTTTCATTATTTAGCTTATGAGCTTTTTTAAAATAGTGAATTGCTTCAAACCATTTATCAAGAGAAACTAGAGACTTACCTAACCAATAATAAGATTCCTTAAAAAATTGATCAATTTTAATTGACTTTTGAAAGTAATTAATTGAGGTAGCAAAATCATCTAAATGATAATAAGCTCTCCCTATTGCTGAATATATCTCAGGCGAAGGACCATCAAGTTCTAGAGATTTATAAAAATTTACTTTAGCCAACTCATAATTTTCTAAACCTATATATGATTCACCTAAGTTGTTATATGCACTTGAGTATTCCTCATCAATTGCAATTGCAAATTCAAATGATTCAACTGATTTTTTAAAATTTTTTAATTTAAAATAAATATTTCCAAGATTATACCATGCATATTCAGAATATGGATCTTCATCAATAAATTTTTTATAATAATGAACACTATTTTCCAATTCACCTGTTAACTCAAGGCAATATGCTAGATCATACAAAGCGTTTTCATGATTTATATTTATTTCTATAGCTTTTTTAAAATATTTTGAAGCACTCTTATAATTTTTTTGTGCTTGATACGCTAAACCTATTTGATAGTTTACTTCATCTTTATTTTCAGAGTAGATTAATGCTTTATTTAAAATTGAAATTGCCCCTTTATACTCTGCTAAAATAATTTTCACTTGACCAATTAATATAAATATGTTTTCATCTGTAGGGTTAAGAGAATGAGCTTTTTCAAGAGAGGATAGAGACTCAGAGAATTTTTGTAAAGCAATTAAAATATTTGCCTTTTGTATTAATAAATCAGAAGAATATTGATGTTGAGATAGAGCAAAATTTACTGCCTTAAGACCAATTTTAAATTTATGATTATCAATATACCACTTAGTAATTTTTTCATACGACTCAGAATCATAATATATATCAATATCATTTTTCATCTTCATCTCAAATTCCATAACAAGCTTATATATCTCGTCCTTTTTCTTCTTAAATTCTTCAGCCATTTAGTGATTTTTTAATGAAACTTAAAGCTACTAATTATATTGTTTATTTATAAATGAAATTTATTTTTGTTCATTGGCTCTGTAGTTCAATGGATAGAATAGAAGTTTCCTAAACTTTAGATACAAGTTCGACTCTTGTCAGGGCTACTATGATAAAAAGTATTTTTTTTATAATTATATCTATTATTTCATTAGAAAATAATCTTAAAAAAGCAGTTAAAAAATACCAAAAGGGTAAATACGAAAAGGCTATATATTTATTAAAAACAAAAAATAAGATAAAAAACTATGACTACTATTTTTATCTTGGTCATTCATATTCATTTATTGGTAAAAATGAGTTATCAATATCATATTATGATTCTGCTATAAGTATAAATGAAAAAAAAGAAATTGCATTTTTTGAAAGGGGTATATCATACTTTATTTCAGGTAATAGTAGAAGAGCTTTAGAGGATATTAATAGAGCAATAAATATAAATTCTGAAAATGCTAATTATTTTATAAATAGAGGTAGTATCTATTATGACTTAGGAATGATAAAATCTGCTTGTGAAGACTGGAATAAAGCAATTAATATAGATAAAAATGTAGTTGATTATTCATTAATTGAAGTTAACTGTAACTAGTCTTTCTTTTTAAAATCCCCATTTTTAATTGCCTTTATAAACTTGATCCATGCAAAAGGATTTAATAATGGATTTGATGGTAATTGATACTTTGTCGATGTTGCCATCATCTGTTGATCCATAAAGTATTTATAATTCATATTAGCACTCATTGGCTCGTTATTATACATTCTCCTTAAAAGATCCTTGTCTAAAGACTTATCCATATTATC
The DNA here is from genome assembly GCA_002697405.1 of Flammeovirgaceae bacterium. Lineage (GTDB taxonomy): Bacteria > Bacteroidota > Bacteroidia > Cytophagales > MED-G16 > MED-G16. Next base: position 1,105 of record NZVP01000008.1, on the reverse strand, counting down.
TAAATCCTGTCTATTAGGTAATTCAATAGCTAGAACTGCTTTCTTAAATAATTCCTCTGTAGGATAAGGAAATATTTCAAGCTCTGGAAGAATAGTTGTATCAGGTTTTAATTCTATGAATAAGGTAACTGATTCTCCTTTGTCNCCAGGCATNATAAAACTTTGTTTTTGATATCCAATAGCACTAACAATAATACTATCTCTAGCTAAAACAGGCATAGCAAAATANCCATAAGGGTTTGATGTAGTTCCTCTTCCTGCTTTTGGAACATAAATATGTACACCTCCTACTCCTGAAATACTATCTTGACCAACAACTACTCCAGATAGTTGAATAATCTTTTGTTGTCCCTGAGAATAAACATCATTGATTGAATTCAATGATATTATAATTACAAAAAATAATATTAATTTTTTATTGAGTATCATTTCTAAAATGTTACCTTTTTTAAAATAACATGCTAAATTACTTAATAAATATGTTTTTTTTAGTTAGAATAGTTTGTAATAACAATATTTAACAGAAATGAGATTAAAAAAATTTAATATTGAATACGGAAGAACAATATTTAAATCTTTTTCTGATGTATCTAGAATTAGAATATTAAATATTTTGGCTAATCGAAAAGATGCATCAATCTCTGATCTTGAAATGATATTAGATTTTACCCAAACTAAAACATCCAGACATATATATTACTTAAAAAACTCAGGTTTACTTAATTCTGAAAACAAAGATCAATTTATTTTTTACTCATTAAGAGAAGAAGCATTAGACATAGTTGATCAAATTTTTGAATTTTTAGATAAAGATGAACAATTGAAAAAAGATTTAGAAGCTTATGATATCATGTACTCTAATAGGGAGTTAGCTAGAAATAAAATAGAAATAAAAACCTGGAAACAATAAATTAAGAATTATGAATAACGCATTTTTTGAAATACCAATTCCAATTAACGAGCCAGTAAAAGAATATAGAAATGGTTCACCAGAAAAAAAAGAATTGTTAACTACTCTTAATAAGATGAGGAGTGAGACAATTGATATCCCCATGATAATTGATGGTAAAGAAATTACTACAAATAAAAAAATAAAAATTACATC
>NZVP01000007.1 GCA_002697405.1 Flammeovirgaceae bacterium | reverse complement strand
CTTTACACTAAACAGAAAACAAGTCATTGAACTAGATAAGTGGTTTGAAAAAGCTAAAGATGAGGTTTTTATTAATATTGATCCAGAATATAATTCTTGTAACATAGTAAATTAAGATTACTTTTAATATAAATGGAGGTATTCAGTTATAAGTTAGTATCGGTTGAAGCTATTGAATAGAATCCATCTTGAATTGAAACATTAGAGAAAGTTATGATATCCGCAGTGCTGCTAGAACCAGTTGCATAAACAGAAAAATCACACTCTGTACACGATTTATATAATAGTTTATAATTAGAGGCGGACGATGGTGTTACGGAATTTCCAGTAGCATCACTAATATCTATTTTTAAATCAGAAGTAACTGACCCCACCTCATCAAATTGCCATTTTCTTGTAGACCTTTTTTGTATTGATTCACCAGAGGGAAGATTTTCTGTTGTGGTTCCCGAGGAATTATTATTACTATATACAACAAAATTAGCTTCAGCTAAGGCTGAGCTTACATTTAGAGTTAGTCCACCAGACGCTTCACTATCAGAAGTTCCAGTTTTCTGCCATAAACTCTCAATATTATTTTGATAAGATTCATTTATTATTCCAATAGGCGCATTAGATGTCACCCATGTAGCTCCAGATATTGTACCGGTATTACTATTTGAGCTATTGTCGGTCAAGCTTGATCCGCTCTGATTACTCATCATATAGTATGCTACTAAATTTGATTCATTTCCTTCTAAACTAATAAACATTTTATCATTTATTTCACTGGAAGTTCTAACATCATTCCAAATTCGAAGCTCATCTATTTCTCCGCCAATTGAGTTAGATGATTTACCAATTATATTCCAGTATAGTATTGCTCCATTAGCCAGGGGACCCCTAGTAAAAGTAGTTCCTAAATTTTCTCCATTGATATAGACAGTAACTAGATTATTTTCATACGTCCAAGCCACATGCTCCCATTTATTAATTTCTAAGTTTGCTTTAGAGTCATTTATGTAATAGTCTTTTACTCCATATTTTGTAATACCCACCTTGTATATGTTGTTCCATTGAGCAAGCCTTAGTGACCATGTTCCGCTATTATTGGAATTCGCATTATTTGTTAAATTATGAGTTGATTTATTTGAAGCTTTTTTAAACCAGACCTCAACGGACCATGCCGTTGAAATAGTTCCGCCATTAGTAGTTATATAATCATTTGATCCATCAAAGGATAATGCATAATTTGTTGAAGCTGTATTTTTTTTTTTATGAATGGCAAAATTTGAAGGAAGAATTTGAGAAAAAATACTATTATATATTCCGAGAAAAAAAACTAGAAATCTAATGCACACCTCTAAACTGTTTTAGGAATCGCTTGTCATTTTCAGAGAACAATCTTAAATCATCTATCCCATATTTAAGCATCGCTATTCTTTCTATTCCCATACCAAAAGCAAAACCAGAATATTCTTTTGGATCAATACCACAGTTTTTTAAAACATTGGGATCAACAAGGCCAGAGCCTAAAATTTCTAACCACCCGTTTTTCCATGAAATATCCATCTCAGCACTAGGTTCTGTAAATGGAAAATATGAAGGTCTAAACCTAACCTTAGTATCTGATCCAAACATTTCTTTTGCAAAATAATATAAGGTGTCTTTAAGATCTTTAAAGCTAACGTTTTTATCTANATANAANCCTTCTATCTGATGAAAGAAACAATGTGATTTTGCTGAAACNGTTTCNTTTCTATAAACTCTTCCTGGTATTATNACTCTCATNGGAGGTNTCTGTTTTTCCATTAATCTTATCTGGACATTAGANGTNTGTGTTCTTAAGACNACATCAGGATCTTTNGAAATNAANAATGTATCTTGCATCTCTCTTGCAGGNTGGTTNTCAGGGAAATTNAAAGCTGTAAAATTATACCAATCCTCTTCAATNTCTGGNCCATCTTCTATGCTAAACCCAATATCTCTGAAAATTTTAATAATATTGTTTCTTACTATTCTTAGAGGATGAAGAGACCCCACAGTATCGTCTTCTGCGGGAAGAGAATAGTCAAAAGCTTTGTTATTACCATTATTTTTTTCAGANNTATTAGATAGAGAAAGCAATTTTTCTTTAGCTAATGTTTTTAGATCGTTTAGTGTTTTGCCAAATTCTTTTTTCTCTTGAATAGAAAGTTTTTTAAAGTCTTCAAAAAGATCATTAATAACACTTTTCTTACTGATGTATTTTACCCTAAAAGCCTCAACGTTTTCATCTCCTGACCCAGAGTAGTTTTTAATTTCTTCCTGTATTGAGATAATTTTTTCTTTCATCAAAACCAAAGATATATGACTAGTCCATCTATTTCAAGAAAATTATAAAAACATAGTTAGACTATGCCTTTATGATAAAGTAGGGATTTAGTAAATTTTCTTTGTTGTATGAGAGCTCTCTTCCGGTTTCTAGGTCTATTACCTGTATACCTAAAGCATTCAAAATGGAGTGTGCGGCGGCGGTATCCCATTCCATGGTTGGTCCAAATCTGGGATAAATATCTGCCTTGTCATCTGCGATATATAAAAATTTTAAAGAGCTTCCACATGAAATGAGTTTTGGATTGATCAATTTATTTACATATTCAGATGTTTCTTCACTCATGTGTGATCTTGAAACTACTATTCTAAGTCCTTCTGTGTTTTCATTTACTTGACTCCTTCTATTTAAAATAGATATATCATCACCTACCTTTTTAAAAACATTTTTTTCATGATCATTATAGTAAAGAGTTTTCTGAGTTGGGCAATATACAATTCCAAGGTGAGGTTTATTGTTTCTAATGAGAGCAATATTAACTGTAAACTCTCCGTTTTTTTTAATAAACTCTTTTGTTCCATCAAGCGGATCTACTAACCAATATTCTTCCCAGTTTTTTCTGTCATCATATTCCACACTTTTACTTTCCTCACTTATAATATTTATGTTAGTTTCCTTAAGAAAGGACATTATTTTATCGTGGGATCTTTTATCTGCAATAGTTAGAGGAGAGTTATCGGATTTTTTTTCAAAATTAATGTCTTCAGTGTTATTATATACATCCATTATTTCACCTCCAGCTTCTAATGCNGCTGAAACTGCAATTTCTAATTCTTCAGAGTATTTTGACACTATTTTATTTGACTTGTTATTGCTGTATAAATTTTATCAACTGATTCGCTAATACTCTCTTTTTCAGTATCAACAATTAAATTTGGATTCTTAGGAATTTCATATGGCGAATCAATTCCAGTAAAGTTTTTAATTTCTCCAGCTCTTGCTTTCTTATATAGTCCTTTAACATCTCTTTCCTCACACTTTTCTACAGAACAGTCTACATGAACTAAAAAATAATTTTCTTCTTTGACTAAGCTTTTAGCTAGTTCTCGTTCTTCCTCAAAAGGTGAAATAAAAGCAGTTATAACTATTAGTCCAGCATCAAGCATTAATCTAGATACCTCTGAAATTCTTCTTATATTTTCTTTTCTATCCTCATCAGAGAACCCAAGGTCTTTATTAAGTCCAACTCTTATATTATCTCCATCCAGTAAATAAGATAAATATCCATTTTCAAATAATTTTTTTTCTAGTTCATTAGCAATAGTAGATTTTCCTGAACCTGAAAGACCTGAAAGCCAAATAAGTAATGGCTTTTGCTTTATTAATTCTTTCCTTCGGCTAGCATTAACATAATGATCATGCGGAAATAAATTTTTAGATGTATTCATGTAATATCTTCTTATTAATTTTGCAGCACAATGATAAATAAAATATTATCAATCCTTTATAAGGATTTTAAAATAGAAATTAGCCAAAGTCACCTTTTCTTTTCTGTTGGTTTATATGTTATTTCTTCAATATACATAATATACATCTCATATCAACCAACTGGTATTTTAAGCTCAGAACATTGGATATCAATTTTTTGGGTAATCATTTTATTTAGTTCGATCTCAGCTGTATCAAAAAGTTTTTTTCAAGAATCTGGAAATAGGAACTATTACTATTATTATGTTTTAAGTGCAGATGAATTAATTATTTCAAAACTTATATATAATTTCCTTTTTATAGTTTTTGTTACATTGTTAACATTTGTTTTTTTTACTTTCCTTTTAGGAAATTTTATTATATCGTATTCTTTTTTTCTCTTGCTATTATTAATAGGATCCTTAAGTATATCAAACTGCCTAACCTTAATCTCAGCTATTGGTCATCAAGTAAAAAATAATTCGATACTTATAAGTATTTTAAGTTTTCCNGTAATTATTCCAATTTTAATTCTTTTAATAAAACTAAGTAAAATTGCTTCATCAGAATTTTCTTGGAATCTTGTTCAAACTGATATCTATCTTTTAATTTTGCTGAATATAATTTTGATTGCTTTAACAAAAATTTTGTTCAATTTTCTGTGGAGAAATTAATAATGAAATATATAAAAATACTTTCGATCGTNTTACTTGTTTATACAGCATCTGCTGGNATTTTATTTGATGTTCCACGCTTACCAATTCTTAATGAAACTATAAGGNNACTTTACTTTCATGTTCCAATGTGGTTCACTATGATTTTTCTTCTATTNTTATCTTCTTNTAATGCCTATAGGTTTATATCAACAAACAATATTAAGTANGATCTTAAATCCTATAATTATGCAAACGTAGGAGTTTATTTTGGGGTATTAGGAATAGTTAGCGGTATGATTTGGGCAAATTATACTTGGGGTACATACTGGACAAATGACCCAAAGCTTAATGGATCCGCAATAGGTTTNTTAATATATTTCGGATACTTTATTCTACGAAATTCTGTTGAGGATGAATCCAAAAAAGNAAAGATTTCGTCAGTATATAATGTTTTTGCTTTTTCTATGTTAATACCATTAATATTTATTTTACCTAGACTAACAGATTCTCTACANCCTGGTAATGGAGGNAATCCTGGATTTAATGTTTATGATTTAAATTCACAATTGAGAATTGTATTTTATCCTGCTGTTATTGGCTTTATTTGTTTAGGTTTATGGATTGTTGATATTAAAGATAAAATTCAAAAAATAAATGATAATTAATGAAAAGTTTTATTTATAACTTATTACTTGTTTTACAAGATGTTGCAATGGCAGATGGNTTGAGAAGTGAAGGAAAAATATATGTTGTNGTTNTTATATTTTTATTAATATTAATTGCTCTTTTTTTATACTTATTTAGGCTTGAAAAGAAAATTGATCGTATTAACAATAAAAAATGAAAAANACCACTACTATTTCAATAGTTTTTATCAGTATTATAATAATAATNATAATTTCAACATTCGGTGATGCAAGTACCTATGTTACCTTTTCAAAAGCTAAAGATGTATATGAATCTGGTAGTTTGACAAAGTTTCATGTTGTGGGGAAGCTTAATAAGGATGATAGTAATAACATTAAAGGGATAGAAAATAGCGCAGATAAAATGAGCTTTACTTTTGAAATGATTGATGAGGAAGGGATTAAAGAAAACATTTTCTATGGCCAGCCAATGCCACCAGACTTTTTGCTTTCTGAGCAAGTTGTGGTTATAGGTGGATATGAAAATAATACTTTTATCGCTGATGATATTCTGTTGAAATGCCCTTCAAAATATACTGAAGAAAATATAAAAATTTAATTTCATGTTTACTATAGGCAATATTGGTCACCTATTTGTCATATCTTCATTTGTTTCTTCAATTTGTTTTTTAGTTGGATACTTAATTTCTGAAAAAAATAATATTGAATCAGGTTGGTTGAGATTCGGAAAAATAAATTATTTATTTCATACTATATCAATACTTGGGGTTATAGCGTGTTTATACATAATTTTACTTAGTGATGATTTTCGTTATTACTACGCTTTTCAACACTCATCAATTTTATTACCTTTTTATTTTAAAATTTCTTCTTTTTGGGAGGGTCAAGAGGGATCTTTTCTATTATGGATGTTTTGGAATGTATTACTTGGCTTATACTTTTCCTTTAGAACACCTTCAAAATGGAGTGTCTCAATAATGATAGTAATTGGCTTTACTCAGGTTATTCTCTCATCAATGATTTTAGGAGTTGTTTTTTATGATATAAAAATAGGAAGCTCGCCATTTATATTATTGAAAGATGCCATTTCTGCTCCTATATTTCAAATTGATCCAAATTATATTCCAGAGGATGGTACTGGTCTTAATCCTCTACTTCAAAATTATTGGATGGTTATCCATCCTCCAACATTGTTTTTAGGTTTTGCCGTATCCATAATTCCTTTTGCATTTGCTATATCTTCTCTAAGGTTGAATGATTATAAATCCTGGATATTACCTGCAAAAAAGTGGTTNGTNTTATCTATAATTATTCTTGGNATAGGTATTATGATGGGNGCATACTGGGCTTATGAAACATTAAATTTTGGAGGGTATTGGAACTGGGATCCAGTAGAAAATGCCGTTTATGTACCTTGGCTTTTTCTTGTTGCTAGTTTGCATTCCATTATACTTACACAGAAGAATAGACAGTATTATAAGATGTCACTAATTTTATCTATAGTGAGTTTTATTCTCATTTTATATTCTACTTTTCTTACTAGAAGCGGTATTTTAGGAGACAGTTCAGTTCATTCTTTTACAGACCTTGGCCTAAGTGGCCAACTTCTTATTTACTTATTCACTTTTATATTAATTAGTATATCATTATTTATTTATCGCTGGAAAAAAATTCCATTTTCAGACAAAGAAGCAAAAGTGTATAACGCTGATTTTTGGTTATATATTGGTGTTTTTAGTTTAATTCTTATGTCTTTTCAGGTGATTTTTCCTACTTCTATTCCTGTTTATAACGCAATAGTTGAATTTTTTGGAGGTTTTTCAAATTTAGCACCACCTATTGAAAAAGAAATTTTTTATTCTAATGCTCAGATTTGGTTTGCTTCATCTCTTGCAGTTCTTTCATCCATCGCTCAAGTGCTCTGGTGGAGAGGGAAGGAAAGTAAAGAAAAATTTGTTTTATTTTCAAAGTCCTTAATATTAACAATGATTTTTTCTGGGGCTATCATTTTACTTTATCCAATTACTAAACCATCATATATGGTATTAATCACTTCCTCTGTTTTTTCAATTTTTTCTAATGGTAGTGTATTAATTTATTTTTATAAAAAAAGAGATCTTATTTCATCAGGATCTGTTTCGCATATTGGGCTAGCTATTATGTTAATTGGTATTTTATTTTCTTCGGGCTATTCTTCTATTCAGTCTAAAAATTATACCGGATTAGTTTGGAATAGTGATTTTCCAGAAGAAGTAAATACAGATAATATGCTTTTATTTCTAAATGAAGAAAGGAAAATAGGTGATTATGACACTAAATATTTAGGTACCCGTAAAAAAATTAAGAAAAGCGGTTCCTTCATAAATTCAAATTATTTAGAATATATCCCTGTAATCAATAAGTATATTATAAAAAAAGATATTGAATTAAATGGAGAGGTGATTAAAGAAAACGACACCATTGAAATTGACAATAACGATATTACTTATTTTGAGATTTCTTTCAAAGATGCCTCTAGAGAAATTAGATTATTCCCTAAAGTGCAAACAGACTCAAATTCTGACATGATAGTGTTTTCTCCAGATGTAAAAAACGATCTTTTAGAAGATTTTTATGTTCATGTGAGAACATATCCAGATCCTGACCAAGATATCATTTGGTCTGAAAAAGACTCAGTATATATTAAATTAAATCAAAATTTTTATATGAATGATTATGTTTCATCTATTGTAGATATTAAAACAAAATCTGATGGTATAAATAAAAACCAATTTTTAGTGGAAGCTACAATTAAAATATATGCAGAAGATCAAGAGTACATCGCAAAGCCTGCTTATATTATCGATGATAATAAAGTAGGAATAATTCCAGATATTATTGATGATTTAGGAATAAAAGTATACTTATCTGAGATTTTGCCTAAAGAGGACCAATTCAAAATATCTTTTGAAACGACACAAAAAAATTGGGTAATAATAGAGGCATCCAAAAAACCATTTATTAACCTAATGTGGATTGGCTTTTTTATAATGATATTTGGACTATTTCTATCTTTTAAAAAAATAAAACTTCACAATGTATAGGTTAGCGTTATTTGCTTCTGGTAGTGGTACTAATGTTCAAAATATTTGTGAATATTTTAAAAACCATTCTTCAATCAAGCCCAAAATTATTTATTCTGACAGAAAAGATGCACATGTTTTAGAAAGAGCAAGCAATCTTGGTATACAAAGTGAATATTTTAATTATAACTCTACGCCTGCTAGTAAATTAATTAATAGCTTGCGTGCAAATAAAATATCTCATATAATATTAGCTGGTTATTTAAGATTAATTCCTAATAAAATAATTAAAGAATTTCCTAATAAGATATTAAATATACACCCTGCACTTCTTCCTAAGTTTGGAGGCAAAGGATATTATGGTGACTATGTACATAAAAGTGTAATTGATTCAAAAGAAAAAAAATCAGGTATAACAATTCATTTGGTAAATGAAAAATATGATGATGGTAGAATTTTGTTTCAGAAATCTATTGCTGTCATGAGTGATGATGATGTAGCATCTTTAAGTTCTAGAATTCATCAGTTAGAATATAAATATTATCCCCAAATCATTGAAAAGTATTTGTTAAATCAATTATAATATTACTTTTGTGCATGCGAAAAATAAAATCCGTTTTTATTTCTGTTTTTAATAAAGAAGGTATAGACGAATTATGTAAAAAACTTCATGAAAACAATATTGAAATAATTTCTACGGGAGGGACACAAAAACATATTGAAAAACTCAATATTCCTGTAACAACTGTAGAATCTATAACAGACTATCCTTCTATATTAGGAGGGAGAGTCAAAACATTACACCCCAAAGTTTTCGGTGCTATTCTTTCACGGTCAAATAATTCATCAGATGATAAAGACATAAAAAAACATAACCTTTCAAAGATTGACATGGTAGTTGTTGATCTATATCCTTTTAAAGAAACAGTTGCAAAGAATGAAAATGAAAATGAAATTATAGAAAAAATTGATATTGGAGGAGTATCATTAATTAGAGCAGCTGCAAAAAATTTTTCTGATGTACTGATAGTTTCTTGTAGATCACAATATGAGACAACGCTTGATTATCTAGTAAAAAATAAATTTTCTACTGACAATCAATTTAGAAAAAGAATGGCTTTTAGTGCATTTTCAGTTATCAAAAAATATGATGCAGAAATTGAAGAATATTTTGGTTTGAGCACTAAAGTTTTTAAACCACTTAGATATGGTGAAAACCCACATCAATCAGGATTTTTTAAAGGAGATATTGAGGAAATTTTTGATCAATTAAATGGGAAAGAGCTTTCTTACAATAATCTATTAGATGTAAATTCTGCTATTAAATTAATATCTGAATTCAAAGATCCAACCTTTGCAATATTGAAACATAATAATGCTTGTGGAATTGCTTCTTCGTCTAGCGCATTTGAGTCATATGCTAAAGCTTTTGAAGCGGATCCTTTGTCTGCATTTGGTGGGGTTTTGATATATAATGGTAAAATTGATAAAGCTGCCTCAGAAAAAATTAATGATTTGTTTTTTGAAATTATTATTGCTCCTGAATATTCCGATGAAGCATTAAAGATACTAACCTCAAAAAAAAATAGAATTATTTTAGTTCAAAAGAAGCAAATTACTAATGAGTATATTTCAAGAGATATTTTAAATGGGGAATTAAAACAAGAAGCCGATAATATTGTAAAACCTTACATATCATGGGAATTAGCAACTAATAAGAAACTTGATAAGTCTCAGCTTGAAGATTTAGAATTTGCAAATAAGGTTGTTAAACATTCTAAATCAAATGCTATTGTAATAGTTAAAGACAAGCAAATGCTTTCTAGTGGAGTTGGTCAAACTTCGAGAGTAGATGCATTAAAATTTGCTATAGATAAAGCAAAAACATTTAATTTTAATTTAAAGGGATCTGTTATGGCTTCTGATGCTTTTTTCCCTTTTCCAGACTGTATTGAAATTGCTTCTGAGGCAGGAATAGAGGGTGTTGTACAGCCAGGAGGTTCTATAAAAGATGATCTTTCTATTGAATCTTGTAATCAAAGAGATATGTCAATGTATTTGACAGGAACAAGACATTTCTACCATTAATTATTCTATAACATATATTTTCTTACTTTTGTATTTGTAAACCATTAAAATTTAATTGCATGGGATTTTTTGATTACTTTAATAATGATTTAGCTATAGATTTAGGTACAGCAAATACACTAATTATCAGTAAGGGTTCTGTTGTTGTCGATGAACCTTCAATTATTGCTATTGATAGAATATCTAATAAAGTATTAGCAGTTGGTTCTGAAGCCATGCAAATGCATGAAAAGACTCATGAAAATATTAAAACTATTAGGCCGCTAAAAGATGGTGTTATTGCAGACTTTCATGCTGCAGAGCACATGATAAGAGGTTTAATTAAAATGATTGATAGTGGTAAAAGATTTTTTCCTGTTTCACATAGAATGGTGATATGTATTCCATCCGGGATTACTGAAGTTGAGAAAAGAGCAGTTAGAGATTCAGCAGAACATGCTGGCGCAAAAGAGGTATATATGATTCATGAGCCACTTGCTGCTGCAATAGGTATTGGCATTAATATTGAGAGACCTGTAGGGTCTATGATTGTAGATATTGGNGGGGGAACAACTGAAATTGCTATAATTGCTCTTTCAGGAATAGTAACAGATCAATCAATAAGGGTAGCAGGAGATAGCTTTACTGATGATATTTTAGATTATATGAAAAGACAGCACAATCTATTAATTGGGGAAAGGTCTGCAGAAAAAATTAAAATAGAAGTTGGCTCTGCAATGACTGAGTTGAAAGATGCCCCTGAAGATTTGGATATTAGAGGTAGAGATTTGGTTACAGGAATTCCAAAAGTTGTAAAAATNACTTACTCCGAAATCGCTTTTGCGATGGATAAATCTATTTCAAAAATTGAAGAAGCAGTCTTAAAGGCATTAGAAAGTTCTCCCCCTGAACTTTCAGCTGATATATATGATAATGGTATTTATCTTACTGGTGGCGGTGCTTTGTTGAGAGGTCTTGATAAAAGACTTAATTTAAAAACTAAACTACCTATTCATGTAGCAGAGGAACCACTAAGAGCTGTAGTTCGTGGAACAGGCATTGCATTAAAAAATATAGATGGGTTTAGAGCCGTTTTAATGTCCTAGAGTACAATGCGTAATCTTATAAAATTTATAAGTTTATATAACTATTCAATAACTTTCTATTTACTCGTTTTATTATCCTCTTACTTTTTGGTGAATGATAATTTTGTTTTAAAAACAAAATATTTTAACTCTTCAAACTACGTAATAGGGAATATATTTTCTTTACAAACGTCTATTACGGATTATTTTAGACTAGAGATGAAGAATCAGGTCTTAGAGAGTGAAAATAAACTTCTCAATGAGAAAATAATTAATCTATCATTAANTAAATCTAATAAGGATTCTCTTAAAATTAATTCATTTAATNTGGTTGAGGCAGAAGTAATAAATAACTCATTAAGGAAAAGAAAAAACTACATAACAATAAATAAAGGCTCTATTGACGGGATCGAAGAGGGTATGGGTGTAATTTCAAATTCCGGAGTAGTAGGAAAAATNAAGTATGTATCTGAAAATTTTTCTACAGTTATTTCCTTACTAAACACTTCTTTTTTTGTTTCATCATTAATTAAGGAAAATAATACTTTGTCAACAGTAAATTGGGATGGGTCTGATCCAACAGTATTAAAGTTGTTATATGTCCCCAAACACTTAAATGTAAAAAAAGGGGCTGAAGTAATCAGTTCCTCTTTCGACTCTATATATCCAAAAGGTATATTAATTGGCAAAGTTATATCTATTAATAGTAATGTTAATTCTAACTTTTATGATATAGAAATTTTATCTTCTCAGAGCTTTTATAATCTTTCCACTGTTTATGTATATAATAACTCATTATTAGAAGAGAAAAAAAATTTAGAACAAATTACAGATGAGGAATAATATTTTATTATTTGGTTTATTATTTTTTCTACAAGTCTTTGTATTAAATAAAGTTTTGTTTTTCAATTTTGTTGTAATCTCTCCAGTTATTATGATTTTGCTTTTATATAAATACCAAAAAGATTCTAAAGAAGGCTTACTAGTATCTTTTTTTCTGGGACTATTATTTGATGTTTTTAATGATTCGCTAGGATTATACTCTNTATCATGCGTTTTAATAATGTATTTTAGAAACTTATGGGTTTTAAAAATAATAGGTGAAGAGAAAACAGAAGAACTTNATCTTCTTTCAGTTCGTGAATTAGGAGGCTTTCAATTTTTTATATATTGCTTTCCAATTATTGTATTATTTTATTCTATATTATCTCTTTTTGAATCAGGAAATTTNATTTCATTAAACAATATGTTATTTATTTTTTTATCTTCTATATCAAATTATATATTGATTGTGATTTTTCAGTTTTTATTTTTAAGATATAATTTAAANGATGGGTGGAGATAAATCTTTAATATTTAAAGTTATTCTTTTAGCAATTTTTTTTATTCTCTCATATAGATTATTCTATCTTCAAATTTATGAAGACAAGTATCATGAGTTATCAGAAAGCAATACAGTTCATCTTGAATCTGTATACCCATCTAGGGGTATTATTCTTGATAGATATGACTCTGTAATAGTAGAAAATAAACCTACTTATGACTTTTTTATAATACCAAAACAATTTTGGGTTAAGGATACATCACAAATTTTAAAGGCATTTTCAATAACGAAAGAAGAATTTGAAAATAANATTAAGAAGGCAAGAAATTATTCTATTTATAGACCATCTATATTTTATAAAGGAATGAGTCATCAAAAATTTGCAACTATACAAAGTAACTTATATGATTTTAAAGGGGTATCTCATAATCCAAAGCCGACTAGGTTTTATAAAAAACCAATTCTTTCTCACATGTTAGGATATGTTGCAGAAATAGGGCCAAGTGAATTAAATAAAGACACAACTAATTATTATCGCTTAGGAGATTTAGTAGGTTTATCTGGTGTAGAAAAAGCTTTTGAAAAACCCTTAAGAGGAAACAAAGGATATAAACTAAAGCTTTATGATGTCAATGGAATTTCAGCTGGTAGTTTTAATGATGGTAGGGATGATATTTTAGTTGCTAATGGAGAAAACATCAAATTAACTATTGATGCTTCATTACAATTATATGTTGAGACACTCCTTAGCGGAAAGGTTGGAAGTGTAGTTGCTATTGAACCTTCATCTGGAAATATTTTAGCTATTGCATCATCACCATCTTATGACCCTAACATATTATCTGGTAAATATTTTTCAAATAATTATTTAGAATTACAAAAAGATACTCTTAAGCCTATTTACAATAGAGCGTTAATGGCAACATACCCTCCCGGATCAATGTTTAAACTTATTCAAAGTTTAATTGGCCTTGAAAAAAATTTAGTTAGATATAATGAAGAAACATATGTAGATTTGAATAGTATCGGAGATTTAGCNCCTGAAGGATATTATAATTTAGAAAAAGCTATTGTTAAATCTTCTAATAATTATTTTTTTAAATTATTTAGAAAAATAATTAACCAAAAAAAAGATTTAAATACTTATGTTGATTCTAGTCTTGGTTTGGAAGATTGGTCTAATTATGTAAAAATGTTTGGCCTTGGATCAAAATTAAATTTTGATATNTCTTCCTCTAACAAAGGCTTTGTTCCTACCTCAGATTACTACAATACTTACTATGGGATAAATAGATGGAAGTTTTCAAATATTTATTCACTGAGTATAGGTCAAGGGGAACTTCTTGTTACACCTTTACAGATGGCAAATTTTGCTGCAATTATGGCAAATAGAGGCTATTATATTGATCCAAATTTGATATTAGAAATTGATGGAGAGAAAATATCTCCAAAAAAATTAAACAGAGTTGGTATAGATAATGAACATTTTAATTATGTTGTTGATGCTATGGAAGAAGTTGTAGTTTCAGGATCTGCAAGAAGAGCTTATATGAAAGAATTAGAAATATGTGGAAAAACAAGTACAGTACAAAATCCTCATGGTTATGACCATTCAGGGTTTATTGGCTTTGCTCCTAAAAATAATCCAAAAATTGCTATTGCNGCATATATTGAAAATTCGGGTTGGGGAGGTAGAGCTGCAGCATCAATCGCTAGTCTAACTGCTGAAAAATATATAAATAAAAATATTAAGAGAAACTGGTTAGAGCAGTATGTTTTAAAAGGGGAATTTATAGATGAGGAAGATAAGCAATAATTTTTTTTCGAATGATTTTTTTATTACAGGCNCCTACTTTGTCTTGTTATTTATAGGNTTTATTTCTATTTATTCATCTCANAATACTGANGGATTTGATTTTTTTACCTTCCAAAATGAATCCTTTAAACAACTTGTTTGGATATNTATATGCATAGTTNTTTTTTTTGCAGTATCAATTTTAGAGTATAGGTTTATATTTGATTTAGCAGTTCCTCTATACATGCTATCTCTTTTTCTACTAATATTAGTCTTATTTGTAGGAGACGAAATTAATAACCACTCATCATGGTTCAATATTTTTGGATTCAAGTTTCAACCATCTGAATTTTCAAAGTTTTCAACAGCCTTATTCTTAGCTAAAACTTTTGACTCTTATACTATTGATCTTAAAAAACCAAAGCACCTTATTTTAACTTCNTTTATAATCTTATTGCCGTCAGCTATTATTTTATTTCAGGGAGATACAGGAACAGCATTAGTTTACTTTTCTTTTTTTTTAGTTTTTTTGAGAGAGGGTTTATCTCTAAACTTTTTGCTTTTGTTTTTTGCTTTTGTTTTAATTTTTGTTCTAGGATTGCTATTTGATATTTATATATTATACATAACAATCACAGTTNTTTTTTTAATTTATATTGGTTTGTCTATTAAAAACATTCGAAGGGTAGTTAATTCAGTTATTTTATTTGTTTTATCAATCTTAGTAATAAATGGACAAGGCTTCGTATTAAATAATGTTTTGACCCCAAAACAAAAACAAAGAATTGAGACTCTTATCAATCCTAATATTGACCCATTAGGATCAGGTTGGAACATTACNCAATCTAAGATTGCTATAGGTTCAGGAGGGTTATTTGGAAAAGGATATTNAAATGGAACNCAAACGGGTTTAAATTTTGTTCCTATTCAGAGNACAGATTTTATTTTTTCTGTAATTGGTGAGGAATTTGGTTATGTTGGTTCAATGATGTTCATAATCTTATATTTAATTTTTTTATATAGAATTTTAATTTTATCNGAGGNTCAAAAAGATCGTTTTGCAAGAGTTTTTGGATATTCTGTTTTTTCAGTTTTTCTTTTTCATTTTACTATTAATNTTTCTATGACTTTAGGATTATTTCCTGTTATTGGAATTCCACTATCATTTATTAGTTATGGAGGGTCTTCACTACTTTCATTTAGTTTATTGTTATTTGTCTTCTTGAAATTAAATGGGGTTAAGTCAGCAATATTAGGTAGGTAATGAAAACTTTTCTTTTATTATATGTAATAACCTTCTAATATCTTTTGTAGAAAAATTTTCTGAATAACTACTTTTTAAGTTCTTTAATATTAGACTAGCTGCTTCTTCAAAACTACTTTTTGAAGTAGCTTCAAGAATTAAATTATCTATTTCTTTTTTACTTAAAGAAAAGTATGAATAATAATTTTCATCTGTTTTTGAAGTTTTATTTCTTAATTCATTTTTTTCACATCCAATTAAATCACTTACCTCTTTAACCAAATCCTCATTAATATCAATAGTGATTTCATCAATATAATTTATTATTTCAGATACCTTAATTGATATCTCATTATTTTCTTTAATTTTTTTTATTAAAATTTGAAATAACTCTTTGTAGAATATATAATACTTTGATCTTTTTTCAAGTTTTGACTCATCATACCAGTTTGATTTAATTAAATCTTTTTTTATAAATTCTTTTGGGCTTATAGCTAAGTTAATAATTTCATTATAGGCACTTTCTAATAGAGATTTAAAATCTTTTTGGTCAATAGATATATTATTTGAAAGGGTATTCATCATACCTTCTGATGCTTTTACAACATCGGGAGATTCATAATCGAAATATTTTATTTTATTTTTTTCAAAGTTAGATATCCAAAGATCATATATATTTTTAATTATAAACAAATTAAGTTGTTTGGAGGTAGTAATGTTTATTAGATCATTACCTTTAATTCTTTTAGAGGAATATTTTTTTTCAATTTTATTTAGATGAAAATCTATTATATTTTTTATATCCAATTTTTATTTTTTTTTTCGTTTAACTATAAAATTATATGAATTAATTTCATTTTATTTAATAATAATTGATTAATGATGTTTTATAGAGTTTTCTTTTTATTGATTTTAAAATTCAATTTATTTTCACAAACTTATATAAATGATACTGATTGGAGTTTTCACCTTAATATTAAAGACTCTCGTCATATAGCGTTTTATGATAACTCTATTTATTCCTTTAGTACTAATGGTCTCTTTTCATTAGATATTACAAATAATTCAATCTTAAGAAATAATAATGCTATTGAATTAAATAATTTAAGAGTTTCTGTTGCCTCTCAAAATTCTGAATACTTTGTTTTAGGATTATCTAATGGCATTATCGTAATATATAATTCTGACAATAAAAATTTTGTTGATTTAAATACAGAAGATGAAGATTTAATTATAAACTCCTTGAAGATATATGGGGACAATTTATATGTTTCATCTTCTTCAGGTTTGATTATTGTGTCAATAGAGGAGAATTATATTATTGAGAGATACAATAAAATTGGAGAAAATGGTAATCCTCTTAATATTTTAGAGTCATTAGTAATTAATAATGATATATATGTATTATCTCCTAATGGTGTTTACATATTTGATAATCATCTTAATAATCCTCTTGATTATAGATCTTGGACCAAGTTAAATTTTAATACAGAAAACCCAAAGGGATTATTTTTATTTAAAGATTCTGTATTTTATTATTTCGATAATAAAATATATGATGCAGAATTAAATCTATTATATATTAATAATAATATTAAGATCAATAAAATTAAAATAATTAATGACGACATTTTAATTACTTACAATGATTTGATCTCAAAAAATGATAGAATAGCGTTTCTTAATGATTCGGAACTTACCAATGTTGTTTTACCTGATATTATTACCCATATCAATGATTTTATTTATGCCGATGGAAGTTTGTGGGTTGCTGGTGATAAATTTTCATTATATAATATTAATAAAGATGAGTTTTTTTCTCCTACCAATACATTAAACTTTACTCCAGATAATATTATTGGATTGAATGATGACATTTATGCCTTTTCTGGAAATAGGTTTTCAATTAATTCAAGAAACACAGGATGGGAAAATATAACTCTATCAAACTTTACTAATATCACCTCAATTGCAAAATATAATAATCAAACTTATATAGCATCTAGTAGTCATGGTATATTAAATTTTGATCAAAATTTAATTATTGATGAATTATATGAAAACTCTTTATTATATAATGATCCAGAAGAAGGAATTCATGTTTCAGACATTAAATTAAATGAAAATCAGTTATGGTTATTAAATTATGGTTCAATGAACCCATTGTTATCTTTTGATAATAATAATCAGTGGAAAAATCATAATCTTAAAAATAATTCTCCTTTATTCCCTGTTGAATTTAAATTTAAAGATGAATATATATGGATTGTCATAGACCCATTAAAAGGAGGTGGAATTATTATTTATAATACTTTAACTCAACAAAAATTTGACCTTTCTGAAGATAATGGTTTGCTAAACTCAAATAATGTTAATGATATATCTATAGATAATAATGGGTATGTTTGGATCGCAACAGATGAAGGGTTAATTTATTTTTCTTCATATAATCCAAACGATTTTAGTTCATACCTTACACCAAATGATGGAAGCCAATTTTTATTTAAAGGAGTAAATATAAATTCTATTGAAATTGATTATGAAAATAATATATGGATAGGATCAGAGAATGGTTTATATGTCTTTAATAACATGCAAAATAATTTTGTTTTTCAATTTAAAAAGTCAAACACCCCTTTATTATCTGATCATATAGGAACTATAAAATTTAATGATTTAGGCTCAGCATATATTTTGACAGCTGATGGTCTAATGTCATTAAACACTTCGTTTTCAAAACCTAAAGAAAATTTACTTGATTTTAAAGTTTATCCAAACCCATTAAAAATTAAAGAAGAAGACAGATTATTTTTTACAGGTTTTTCGAGTGGAAATTATATTAAAGTTACCTCATTATCAGGGGAAGAAATTATTAGTTTAGAAGTACAATCTGGGGGTTTTAACTGGAACTTATTTTCAAGAGATGGAATTAAAATAAAACCTGGGGTTTATTTAATTTTTATAGTTTCTGACGAAGGAAATGAAAAATTAATAACTAAAGTGCTAGTATTATGATTACTAAAACTAAAGGAATAGTTCTTAATTATATTAAATATGGTGACACTTCAATTATATGTAAAATATACACTAAATCATTTGGAGTACAATCATATATTATCAACGGAATCAGAAATTCTAAATCTAAAAATATAGGCCTGTACCAACCATTAAATATACTTGATTTAGTTGTTTATAATAAAAAAAATTCTGGATTAAACCGAATCAAGGAGAGTAAACTAGATCATCCTTATAATTCTCTTCATCTGCATATAAAGAAGGTTTCTATTTGTTTCTTTTTGTCTGAGTTTTTATCTAAAATTTTACAAACAGAAGAAGATCATGAGAATAAGTTTGAATTTATTATAAACTCATTAATTGTTTTTGATAACCTAAAAGATAGTTATTCAAATTTTCATATACAGTTTTTAATAAAATTTTCTAAATATTATGGGATCGATATTTTAGATCATTCCCAGATGACAGGAACTAAAAACAAAAATGATATTGGAACATTTATAGAAGAATGTATTAATAATGTCTAT
>NZVP01000006.1 GCA_002697405.1 Flammeovirgaceae bacterium | reverse complement strand
GGTTTGTATGAAGAAGAGCAAATAGTTCCAAAGCAATGGATTGATTCAACAAGAATAGGCGATGACGGTTATAGGGAACGCTTTGCTAAGTCAGATCATGGTGAGATGCTCCCTGGAGGTCATTATAAGAATAAAATGTGGGTAGCAAATACAGAAGAGATGATGTGTATTGGAATATTTGGTCAGACCATACATATAAATAGAAATACTGGTACTGTAATCGTAAAGTTTTCTTCGTTTCCAGAGCCGGCTGACGAACTTATGTTTGCGAACTCATTTATATTACTAGCTACTATTTCAAATTCAGTTTAAAAATTAATTAATAAGAAATAGAAAATTTAAAGTTTTAACCTTTTCGATATTTCTTTCAGCACCGCCTCTAATTGTTTAAGTCTGTACTTATTTATATCTGTAATATTTGTATCCTTCAAAGTTAGTTGCAAGTTAGCTAAATTATCTGCAAATATTTCGTTGCTGCCATTAAGTATTGCTGAATCGGCAAGATCTAGGTTTTGCATTATATTTTCAACAAGTGTTTCATCGAGCACTTTATCTTTCTTTAATTGATCTAAGTATGCTTTAGCAACAACAGGATCTGATGGCCATATCATCGGTATTTGCTGTTGGGGGTTGAAAACTCTTTTAGAACCAATTGCAGGGTATGCCAACTTTGCCGCATCAATTTCATTTTTTGTTAGATATTCACTCGGTATTAATCTGAATGTATCTAAACCTCGTGTAATTTCAGTGCCGTAAATAGCACCTTCATAGTAATAAACAGACCAGTACCCACCTGTTGTCAATTCTTCTTCTTTAATCGGCCCTCTATCGAAATAAGCAATCTCAACGGGGTTTGAAGAATCNGTAAAATCTANNACCGATATTCCTCCNTGATACCAAGCTTGTACAAATATNTCTCTACCNGGNACAGGTATAATAGATCCATTATGAGCGACACAATTTTCTGTTTCTGATTGAGGNGCTGGCATTTTGTAATGGCTTCTAAACTCTAACTTNCTATCAACAACATCATATATCGCATCTGCGCCCCAGTTAAGTGGATCCCATGCTCTGCAACGAGCTCTTCCTCCGCCTCCCCATTCATCTGTAAAAAGGATTTTGGTTCCTTCATTATTAAAAGTTGCCGAATGCCAATAAGCAAATCCAGTGTCAGTTACCACATCAATTCTCGTTGGTTCAGATGGGTTTGTAATATCAAACAGTATCCCATTGCCAGAACACGCACCAGCTGCGATATTTGCNGAAGGGAAAACAGTTATATCATGACATTGATCAGTAATTTTTGTCTCTTGTGAGTCCTCACCATGATCTCCACCGCGCCATAGACCAGCTAAAACCCCTGTCTTTGGATCAGCAAATACTGCAGGGCTATTTATAATTTTAGATTTAGAAGGATCATTTATTGGTATTTCGATTACATCTATACGAAATAATGCAGTACGATCATCTCCTGCTATACCTTTTATGCATTGCTTCATTTCATCTTTTTCTCTGACACTTCTAATGCCTGAGTTATACACAATAATTTTCCCTTCTTTATCTGGACCGGAAACTACAGAATGTGTATGAGAGCCTCTGCAGGTTTGTACTGCCCCAACTTGTCGAGGCGCACTTAAATTTGAGATATCAAAAATTCTTATCCCAATAAACCTATCTGGACTTGAATCTGCATTTACACCGTCCATCCCACAGTCGACACGTCCCCTTGTTTGTTCAACTGAGTAAATAAGTAAATCACCTATTATCGAAACATCACCTTGCCCGCCTGGACAAATGACAGAACTAACTAGTTTAGGTAATCCTTTTTCACCAATTTGATAAATATTAAAACCGTGATAGCTTCCAGTTATCAATATATCATCNCGGAATGCCATGTCAGTGTTGGAGAAGCTAAGCATTGGGTAACGTCTATTTTTTGCCTTTGCTTCAACGGTTTTTGTTTTTTCTTCTTTTTTGAAAATTCTTTTTATTCCTTTTTTTTCAGCATTTTTTGAACCTCCACCTGCGGGATTATTGGGATCAAAAAAACCATCAGGTTTTCGTTGGGATTCTAATAATTGCATATTTAAAATAGCCTCTCCCGCATCATACAGACCAGCTGATAAACCAGCCCTAGGATCATTTGAAAGACCCGTTAGTANAGAATTCATTCTTTCTATTTCTACTGCTTGATCATTTTTAATGTCAGCGACAAATTCACTCAAAAGGGGATCATAGGCAGATCCTGGCTGATCTTTGAGCTTCTTAACCATTTTTAAAGCGCCGTCATGATGAGTAATCATTAGTGATAAAAAAAGTTCATCAAAATCAGTTCCATTAGCTTCAGAAAGTTGCTTAATTTGCTCTGCAGAGGCCATGCCAGCCATATTTTCGTGCATATGACTCATTTTTTCTGACTTAGGATTGGGTGCAACTTCTTCTCTATCTTTTAACCAATCTTGCATAAATCTAATCTCATCTTTTTGAGAGACATCAATTCTTTTAGCCAGATCTAGAATAGACTTATTATTTGTATTTTTTGGAGCAAGTTTAGACATAACCAGAGCTTGATGATGATGGATGATCATGCCCTGCATAAACTCTACATCAGCTTTTGTATAGGAGGAGCTAGCTATATTAATAGCAGTATCCGAATCAATTTCTTTACTACTTTCTCCAGGAGCACCTGGCTGCAAAATGGGCACTTCTGATGCTTTTATAGTATTGAAAAAAAAGAGGGTGAGGTAAATAACTACAAAAAATAATCTTAATGGCAATTTCATATGTTAACTCTACAATACACTACACACAAAGATAAGAGTTTATGAAAGCTGGAAACAAGCATGGGATTCAGCAGACATTAAATTAACTTCATCGTATGTTAAATAAACTTATAATGATATAAATTGTTATATAAGAATTAAAAGGTAAAAGAATGTCTTCCCCAATAACTATTTACGGAGTTCCGTTTTCACAACCAGTTAGAGCTGTTCTTTGGTTAATGCTTTATAAGCAACAAAAATTTGAATTATCTTTGGTTAATCCTGGTTCTTCTTCAGAAGGAGGTAGTCGTCATCCTGAATATCTTGCTAAATTTCCTACTGGTACAATTCCAAGTATCGAAGATCATGACACCGGTTTTGTTCTATCTGAATCACATGCAATCATGAGCTATCTATGCAATAAGCATGAATGGTACGATTTATATCCTGAAAATTATGAAGATAGAGCAAGAGTTGATTCTTATCTGCATCTACATCACAGAAATGTAAGAGAAGCTTCAATAGGTTTAGTTGCACCAAAGGTAAGAAAAGATCTTAGTTTCCCTGAAGATTTTCTTAGAATGTCTCAAGCCAGTATAGAAAAAGCTTTCAAAGCTATTGAAGAAGGATGGCTTTCCCNATCTCAATTTCTTATCGGAAATCAATTAACAATAGCTGATTTCGCAGCTTATGTAGAGATAGGTCAACTTCAGAGTATGTTTACCAACATATATGATTTTGAACCCTTCCCAAACATTAGAAGATGGTTAAAAGATATGCAGAAGATTGAATATCATGATGTTATTCATGTTGCTTTATTTGAATTAGGAGATATTAGTAAAGAGGCTCCTGCAATGGAAACTATTATTAGCGCAAATAAAAAAGGAGTTGTCGCAATTCATGAGCAACTANAGAAAATTAATAATTAAATGATTTGTTTAGAAGTAGATGTCCCTAAAGAGCTATGTGAAATCGATGATGAGCTGAAAGCAATTTATCATAGTAAAGAATGTGTTTGCATATGGGTTTTTAAAAGTAGAGAGGATCGTAATAGATTTATGTGCGAAACTATGGGTATGCTTAAAGATGAAAGAGAAAATCACTTTGCATCCTTTTATNAATAAACTTATTTCTTAATTATGAAAAATACAACCTACGAAGTTAAGCAATCAGAAGCTTTATTCAATAGAGCGAAAGAAGTAATACCAGGTGGCATATTTGGACATTACAAATANNCTGTAAGAGATACTGGACCAAAATTTTTCTCTCGTGCAGAAGGAGCTTATTTTTGGGATGTTGATGACAACAAATATATAGATTTAATGTGTGCTTATGGCCCTTCTATTTTAGGTTATAAGCATCCTGAGATAGAAGAAGCAGCTAATTCTCAAGACTTAGAAGGAAACACAGTTAGTTTAGCCTCTCCAGTTATGGTGGATTTAGCTTCCGCTTTAGTTGACATGGTAGATGCTGCAGATTGGGCTCTTTTCGGAAAAAATGGAGGAGACAGCACCAGTCTAGCCGTAATGGTTGCAAGGCAAGCTACAGGAAAAGAGAAGATTATTAAAATTAGGGACGGTTACCATGGAGTCGCTCCTTGGATGCAAGGGAAAAATAACCCAGGTGTAATTGCATCTGATGATGCTCATGTGATAACAATTGATTGGAATGATTTGNAGTCTCTAGAAAATGTGCTGACAGAAAGATCNAATGAGATTGCTTGCTTTATTTCTTCGCCTTACGATCANCCAGTTTCGAGAGATAACTCTTTAC
Organism: Flammeovirgaceae bacterium; assembly: GCA_002697405.1. Classification (GTDB taxonomy): domain Bacteria; phylum Bacteroidota; class Bacteroidia; order Cytophagales; family MED-G16; genus MED-G16. The sequence goes on along the minus strand of NZVP01000006.1, from coordinate 6,014 downwards.
CAGAGGAGGATTATTGGAAAGGAGTATCAGCTTTATGCAAAAAATATGGCGTGATTGTAATAATTGATGATGTAAGAGCTGGATTTCGTATAAATCTTGCAGGTTCTAACGTAGCTTATGGATTTACTCCTGATTTAATTTGTTTTGGAAAAGCACTTGCTAATGGTCATCCTTTGTCAGCACTTGTGGGCACAAAAGCTATGAAAGACGCAGCTGAACAAGTGTATTTTACAGGTACGCAATTCTTTAGTGCTTCGCCAATGGCTGCGGCACTTGCAACACTAAAAGAATTAAAAAAAATTGATGCAGCAAATAAAATGACAGATTTTGGAGAGCGTTTAAATAAATCATTGGTAAAAATGGCAAAACAAAGTGGATACGACTTAGTTGCTTCTGGGGTTCCTGCAATGCCTTATTACAGGTTGAATAACGTAGATATAAAGACGCATTTTAAGTGGATAGATGAATGCGTTCGTAGAGGTGTATATATGTTGGGTTATCACAATCATTTTGTTTCAACTTGTCATTCTGAAGAAGACCTAGAGTCCATTACTGATATTGCAAGACAGGCATTTAAAGCTTTAGAAGAAAATAATTAATCAATTTTGAATTTTAGGATACCTGAAGCCGATTCCCCCTTTGAAATAGTGTGGGATAAATTGGGTATTCCGCATGTCTATGCTAAAACTATTGAAGATGCTTATAGGGGTATGGGATATGCCGCTGGATATGAAAGACTCTGGCAAATACACCTTAGTTGTGCATATGCTAATGGTGAAGCGTCTGCCTTATTAGGAGAAAGGTTCTTAACACAGGATTCACTGCAGAAAGCTTTTAATGTTCCTGGGAAATTAGATGAGCTCCCATCTAGTGAAGGAGACTATATAGCAGAAGCGTACCTCCAAGGACTTAATGCTTACGTGAGGTCTTTAGGAGATATACCTCCTGAATTCAAACATGCAGATGCTTTGCCAAGAGAATTTACTATGTTAGATATTGCTGCAAGATATAGATTTACTTCATGGTTTCAACATAAGAGTTGGACCGAAAAACTTGTATTGGGTAGATTAATGGCAACACATGGTGTGGATAAATTCTCAGATCATGTGCTTCATTTTTCAGATGAAGATATAAATTTGATTGAACAATTGAAAGAGCCATTGAAGCATTTAGATCCAAAGATAATAGAGCTAGCTTATCCAAATATAAAANTNCCCTCATTTTCTGGTAGCAACAATTGGGCAGTCACGGGAGCAAATACGATTTCTGGAAAACCTATTTTAGCTACAGACCCGCATCAACCTTTCACTATACCTAGTACATTTTTTTATATTCACCTTCATGTAGATTCTTGGGATGCGTTTGGAACTGCTTTCCCAGGAGTGCCTTATTTTATGATGGGGTATACAAAAGATATTGCGTGGGGATTAACTACAGGGTTTGTAGATTGTTATGATTTATTTATAGAAAAAATAGAAGGGGATAAATATAAATCTCAATCAGGATCTAANAAGATTAGTGTAAGAAAAGAGATTATTGAAATAAAAGACCAATCNAATANAGAAATTGAGATTAAAGGAACTCATCATGGTGTTCTTTTGGAGCCATTATTGCAAGAGTTAGGAATAAGTAGGCTTACTGACTCCACTTATCAAACNAGCTTGTATTGGTCATTACAAGATATTCCAACTTCTGGTGGTGCTTTGTCTCAACTACCTCTTGCTAGATCAGCTGAGGAGTTTAGAAGTTTCTTGTTTGAAAACGATGTATGTCCGTTGGTCAATAATATTATTTGCGTAGATAAAGAGAGTAACTTACAGCGGTATATAGCGACNACTATGCCTAACAGAAAAAAAACTACCGGCTCAGTTCCATTAATTGGTTGGTTAGATNAATATGATTTTGAATTAGCTANAGCTGATCAATTATTGGTTGAAAACAACCCAAAAGAAGGATTTTCTCTAACTGCTAACAANGACACGATGGGAGAAGAAGGAGAGTTTTATATACATAATTTNCCTACTCACGATTCTAGGGCAGANAGAATAAGAGAGTTTCTAGTTGAGAATAAAAAATTTGACGTAAGTGATTTTTGTGAGATGCAGCTAGATTTAAAGGATTTACNTGCTNAATCAATATTGCCTGATCTTATNAAAGTATTAGCTAGTAGCACTAATGAAGATGTTAAATTAGCTGTAAAGATACTTAATGAATGGAATTGTGATGCCACTATAGATTCTGCGGGACCTTGTATTTTTTATCCTTTTCTAGATAGGTTTTGGCCTAGAAAATTCATGTATAAAGTATTGGCGGATGATTTAATTAATGCATTACCTCTNGGTGCTCCAGGTTTAAATCGTTTTGATATCAGTACTTTTTTAAAGAATAAATTCTGGAAAACTTATGAATCATCTTTGGTTNACACTATAGAAGAAGAGATTGCTATTGTTGTTAAAAGAGTAAAGAAATCTTTAGGAGATGACTCATCGAAATGGAGATGGGGAGATTTACATAAAATTCAATTCAAGCATAGTTTAAATAAATTTGATNATTGGAAGGAGTTACATTTAGGNCCAGATGAAATAGGAGGAAGTCCAACNACCTTAGGNATGGCGATGCACATGGGTAAAGGACCTGGTAAAACTGAGGAAGATGAAATTCCTTGTAGGGTCTATCATGGACCTGCGTATAGATTGGTGGTTGATTTGNATGATCCAGAACATGCAAAATTCGTTATTGCAGGNGGAAATGGAGGACGAGTGGACAGTAAGTTTTGCTTGAATCACTACGCAACGTGGTTAAAAGGCAATTATTTCACTTTAAACTTTAATAGAGAAGAAATTAATGAAAGCTTTATCTGGCAGTTTAAGAATTAAGCAATGGGTATAGATTTAATAGCAGTCATAGTTGTTGTAGCTTCNCTCGCAACAGCTTTTTTATCTTCCATTTTTGGAATGCTAGGTGGTCTTATTCTTATGGGGATACTAGTAAGTCTTATGCAGGTTGGGCCAGCAATGNTTCTCCATGGATTNATACAAATGACTTCTAATGGTTATAGAGCATGGCTTAATCGAAANGATATTAATTNGAAAATCGTAGGCACTCTATTTATAGGCAATGTTTTGGCAATGGTAGTATTATTTTTTATAGCCTTTGTCCCCGATCGAATAACTGTTTTATTAGCTTTAGGTATATTGCCTTATATTGCTTGGTCAATGCCCTCTAATTTTGCTTTTGATGTAACCAAAACTCCAGTAGGCATAGCGGCAGGTATTGTGGTTGTTGGGACTAACTTGCTAGCTGGAGTTGGAGGGCCTTTACTGGATGTATTTTTCCAAAAAGTAGAAATGACTAGACACCAAGTGGTAGCAACTAAAGCAGTTGCTCAATTTTTAGGACATGTATCTAAAGTTATATTTTTTGGTGGATTAGCTGTTTCATCGTCTAGCGAGAATTGGCCTGCTCTTTGGCTCCTGATAATAGCTATGGCGGTATCTGTTATGGGCACTACTTTGGGAAAAAAAGTTCTAGATAAAATTAATGACAGAACTTTCTTCTCGTGGACACAGAGAATTATGTTAGCTGTAGGAGCAGTATTAATAGTTAGAGCGATTTATCTCATTAATCTTTAGTTTTTTAATTTAAAATAATCCTATGAATAGACTTGAAGGAAAAGTTGCAATNATTACNGGCGCTTCTGGTGGNATNGGAAAGGCTACAGCTATGCTTTTTATTGANGAGGGCGCTGATGTTCTGATGGTAGATTTNAATGAAGATGAACTAAGTGCCGCTTGTACAGACATGAATTCAAATAAAGTGAGTTATTTTNTTGGCGATGTAACAAGATCTTCAGATAACTTTGAAGCGGTTAAGTTAGCAACAGAAAGNTATGGTGGTTTAGATGTATTTATTGCCAACGCAGGCATTGGAGGTGATGTTGCTTCTATAGAAGAGTATGAAGAGAGTAGGTTTGATAAAGTTATGGAGATTAATGCAAAGGGTCCATTTCTAGGATTAAAGGCTGCTATTCCTGCAATGACAGCAAGAGGAGGTGGCAGTTTCGTAATCACTTCAAGCGTTGCAGGCGTCATAGGCGCTTCGTTGCTATCCCCCTATGTAATGAGTAAACATGCCGTTGTGGGATTAATGAAATCTGCTTCAAAGGAATGTGCTCCTTTGAATATAAGAGTTAATACTGTTAATCCAGCGCCAGTAGAGACTGATATGATGAGAATAATTGAAGACGGCATGGATAGTTTAAGCGAGGAAGGCAATCCTAAAGCTAGAATAGAAGAGAGTATTCCTCTTGGAAGATATGCACAACCAGAAGAAATTGCGAAACTTATGCTCTTCTTATCCAGTGATGACAGTAGTTTTGTTACTGGTTCAGTATATTTGGCTGATGGAGGTAGCACAGCTTAATTATGTCTAAAGGAATAGCAATTCATTGGTTCCGACAAGATTTAAGACTAACTGACAACCTCTCATTAGAAAAAGCAGCTGAATTTGATGCTGTATTACCCATTTATATTTTGGATGATGAAAATTCTCAAGAATTTAAAATGGGATCAGCAAGTAGATGGTGGTTACATCATTCATTGCAAAGTTTAAATGAGAGTTTAGATAGCAAGCTCTCAATTTATAACCAAAACCCCAAGAATGTAATTAAGAAATTATTAGAAAAATATGATGTAAAAGCTGTATTTTGGAATAGATGTTATGAACCTTGGAGAATAGATAGAGACATAGATATTAAAGCGTATTTAGACGATAAAAAGATTGAAAATAAAAGCTTTAATAGTCATTTACTTTGGGAACCATGGAATATTTCTAAAGATGATGGAACGCCTTATCGTGTTTTTACACCTTACTTTAAAAAAGGCTGTCTAAACGCAGAAGAGCCCAGGCTACCATCAAAAAATTTAAAAATAGATACAATCTTTTATGACCATGATTGCGATCAAATAGAAACCCTAGATTTACTACCACGCATAAATTGGTATTCCAAAATACAAGAAGTTTGGAAACCTGGAGAAGACGGTGCCCAAAAAAGGCTTGATCAATTTCTAGAAGAGGGTTTGTTGGATTACAAGGAAGGCAGAAATTTTCCTTTTAAAGAAAATGTTTCTCGTCTTTCTCCTCATTTGCACTTCGGAGAGATTTCTTCTAATGAAGTATGGTATCAAGCAAAAACTAAAGAATCAGTTTCAGGAATTCAGAAAAGCTTAGATCATTTTTTAAGTGAATTGGGTTGGCGAGAGTTTTCATATTATCTTTTGTATCATTTTCCATCTTTACCTAAGCAAAATTTCCAGCCTAAATTTAATAAATTCCCTTGGATAAAAAATGAATCATTTCTTGAGAGTTGGCAGAAAGGAGAAACAGGATATCCTATAGTGGATGCAGGTATGAGAGAATTATGGCAAACCGGTTATATGCATAATAGATTAAGGATGGTTGTAGGATCTTTTTTAGTTAAAAACTTACTTATCGATTGGCGCGAAGGTGAAGACTGGTTTTGGGATTGCTTAGTTGATGCAGATTTAGCAAGCAATAGTGCAGGGTGGCAATGGGTAGCAGGGTCAGGTGCAGATGCAGCGCCTTACTTCAGGATTTTTAATCCCGTGACACAAGGCTTAAAGTTCGACCCTGAAGGAGAGTACACCAAGAAATATGTCCCTGAATTAAAATTATTGCCTAATAAATTTTTATTTAATCCCTGGGAAGCTCCAAAGGAGATTCTTGAAAGAGCTGGAATCGAATTAGGAAAAGATTACCCTGAGCCTATTGTTGATCTAAAATACTCAAGAGAATTGGCTTTAGAAGCCTTTGGGAAAACCAAATTAGAATAATGTCTAATTCACAAACTGTTAATAATAAATCTGACGATTTCTCATGGACCTGCAGAAAGACTTGGAAGCGTTCTTCTATAAATACATTGTGGTGCTTATTAGGTTGTTCAATAGGTGATTTTGGAACAATCCTATATTTTCAACTTATGGAAATTCAATTTC
>NZVP01000005.1 GCA_002697405.1 Flammeovirgaceae bacterium | reverse complement strand
TCTGCAACAAAATATATTGGAGGACATAGTGATTTAGTTGCAGGTGCAGCATCTGGATCAAGTGAAATTATCAATAGATTAAAGGGCATGAGAGTATTTATGGGAAATATGGCTACTCCTTTTACTTCTTGGTTAATTACTAGAAGTTTAGAGACATTAAAGATTAGAATGGAGAAGAGTGCTGAAAATGCAAAGATAATTGCAGAAACACTTAATAATCACCCTAAAATAGATAAAGTACATTATTTAAGTTTAATAGAAAAAGACACTGAAGAATATAAAGTTTATAAAAAACAGTATTCAAGTAGTGGAGGTATGATATCAATAGATATTAAGGGTGGTGAAAAAGAAGCATTTAAATTCCTAGATAATTTAAAATTAGTAAAACTAGCGGTAAGTTTAGGCGGGACTGAAAGTCTTGCATGCCATCCATATTCTATGACTCATGCGGATGTTAGTATTGAAACAAAAAAGAAGATTGGAATGAAAGAATCCTTAATTAGATTATCTATAGGTATAGAAGATCCAGATGATTTAATTAATGATATTAATAATTCTTTAGAAGAGGTTTAGTAAGAATCATTATGAATTTTTTTAACTGATCTACCTGATGGATCGTTCAAATTATTAAAAGACTCATCCCATTTTAATGCTTCCTCGGTACTACATGCAACAGATTTAACTGAAGGTACACAAAGCGCACAATCATCACCTGGAAAATGTTTTTGAAAAATTTTTCTAAATAAAAACTCTTCTTTTGATTTTGGAGTATTAACTGGAAAAAGCTTTTCTTTATTTGAAAACTCTTCATCTTTTATTGATTCATTAGCATATTCTTTCAAAGAGTCAATCCAATTATATCCTACCCCATCAGAAAATTGCTCTTTCTGTCTCCATAATATTTCATCTGGCAAGTATCCCTCGAAAGATTCTCTAAGAATATTTTTTTCAATTTTATTTTCTTTAATCATTTTCAAACTTGGATCAATATTCATCGAATAATCAAGAAAATCTTTATCAAGGAATGGAACTCTTCCTTCTACACCCCATGCAGATAAAGACTTATTTGCCCTTAAACAATCATATAAATGAAGTTTATTTAGTTTTCTTATGGTTTCTTCGTGAAATTCTTTTGAATTAGGTGCTTTATGAAAATATAAATAACCTCCAAAAATTTCATCAGCACCTTCTCCGGATAATACCATTTTAATACCCATAGACTTAATATATCTTGCCATAAGATACATTGGTGTTGATGCTCTTACAGTAGTAACATCATATGTTTCTAAATAGTATATTACATCTTCTAGTGCGTCTAAAGCTTCTTGAATAGTAAAATGAATTTCATGATGAATTGTTCCTAAGTATTTAGATACTTTTTTTGATGCTTCTAAATCAGGTGAGCCTTTTAATCCAACTGCAAAAGAATGAATCTGAGGCCACCAAGCATCAATTTTACTTTCGGATTCTATTCTTTTTTTTGAGAATTTTTTTACGATAGATGAAATTATAGATGAATCTAATCCACCGGATAACAAAACACCAAAAGGGACATCTGACATCAATTGTCTTTTGACTGCATCCTCTAAGCTTTCTCTTAATTCTTTTGTTGAAGAATAATTTTTAACTCCATCAAACTTCATCCAATTTTTTGAATAATATTTCTTTGGTATTTTATCTTTGTTGGTCATATAATGACCTGGAGGAAACTCTTTAATCTCAATACAATTACCTACTAAACACTTCATTTCTGATGAAAAATATATAGTTCCATTTTCGTCTTTACCCATGTATAAAGGGATAACACCAATTGGATCTCTAGCTACAAAATATGAATTTGATGTATTATCATATAAGACAAATGCAAATATGCCATTTATCATATTTAACATATCAGGACCATATTTATCAAACAAAGGAATAATTACCTCACAATCAGAATTTGTTTGAAAATCATAATCTAGTTCATTTGAGTCTCTAAAATATTGATGATTATAAATTTCTCCATTAACAGTTAAAACTATCTTTTTATCTGAGGAAAAAAGAGGTTGTTTCCCAGATTTAATATCAACTATTGAAAGTCTTTCATGTGCTAAAATTGCGTTATCTGAAGTATAGATTCCAGACCAATCAGGACCCCTATGCCTAACCTTTTTTGACATAGAAAGAGACTTTGCCCTCATATCTTTATCAAATTTTATTTGATTATTGTAAATTGCAATTATTCCACACATTAACTTAAAATAAGGATGCAATATAAATTCAAATTTTTAATTTTTTATACTTTATTATTTGTAGTTTTTTCATGTAACAATGATAATGTAGGAACCATATCAAAAAATGGTATGGTATCTTCTGCCCACCCGTTAGCTTCTAAAGTTGGAGTCGATATCTTAAAATCTGGAGGAAATGCTTTTGATGCNGCTGTTGCTGTTCATTTTGCATTATCAGTAGTTTATCCAAATGCTGGAAATATTGGTGGAGGTGGATTTGCTATTTACAGATTAGAAAATGGAGAAATTGGAAGTTTAGATTTTAGAGAAAAAGCACCAATTAATTCAACTAGAGATATGTATTTAAAGATTGATAAAGATGGAAAATTAGAGGTAGATGATGATAAAAGTAAATTAGGACACCTTGCNGTGGGAGTACCTGGAGCAGTTGATGGTATGGTTAAAATTCATGAAAGATTTGGTTTATTAAAATGGGATGAACTAATAAACCCATCAATTGAACTTGCTAAAAAAGGATTTAAAATAACTGAGAAACAATCTAAATCATTAAACAATGTCAAATCTGCATTTGAAAAGGTTAATGATGAAATTATATCTTTTCATAAAGATGGTAATTGGAAAAAAGATGACATATTGATCCAAGAAGATCTTTCTAAAACCTTAGAAAGGATTAGAAAAGATAAAAGAGATGGTTTTTATTCAGGCTTAACAGCTGATTATATAATAGATGAAATGAATGAAGGTGGGGGTATTATAACTTATGAAGATTTAAAAACATATTCTTCGATATGGAGAAAACCAATTGTAGGAAATTATAAAAATCATAAAATTATTTCAATGGCTCCTCCATCTAGTGGTGGAATTGCATTAATGCAACTTCTTTATGGAGCTGAATTATTAGAAGTTGATGGATATGAGCATAACTCTTTAGAATATATAAATACAATTNCTGAAATTGAAAGCAGAGTTTATGCTGATAGAGCTACATATCTAGGAGATGCAGATTTTTATAATGTACCAATAGATGACTTATTAGATTCATCTTATTTATTTGAAAGATTTAATATTATAAANTCAAATATAAAAACACCATCATCTGAAATAAAAGAAGGAAATATTAATATAAATGAANCTCNTGAGACAACNCATTTTTCTATAGTAGATAAATTTGGAAATGCTGTTTCATTAACCACNACAATCAANGGAGCTTATGGTTCAAAAGTTGTTGTTGATAAAGCAGGTTTTATTTTAAATAATGAAATGGATGATTTTAGTGTAAAACCAGGTCACCCAAATATGTTTGGTTTAGTTGGTGGAGANGCAAATGCNATTGAACCNAATAAANGAATGCTTTCTTCNATGACNCCNACGATTATTGAAAAAGACAATGAGTTATTTATGTTAGTTGGAACNCCNGGAGGNTCAACNATAATTACATCAGTNTTTCAAACAATATTGAATGTGATAGATTTTAATATGGGAATGCANGAAGCAGTAGACGCNAAAAAATTCCATCATCAATGGCTTCCTGATGTTTTAGTTATTGAAAAAAATTCATTTTCTGATAANTTAAAAAATGATCTAAAAAATNTAGGTCATAAATTAGTTGAAAGACAATCTTTGGGAAGAATGGATTGTATTTTGGTAAATGAAAATAATTTAGAAGGAGGAGCTGACAAAAGAGGTGACAATATTGCTNTNGGTTACTAGANTTATTTTNAGAAATTTATGAAATTTCACTTTTATATTATTTTANTCTTATTTATTTCATGTAAGCAAATTAGTGATCAAAATGATAAGCCTAATTTCATTTTCTATATTTCAGATGATCAAGATTATTTAGATTATAAAATTTATGGGAATAATTTAATAGAATCTTCAGCTGTTTCNAAGATAGCAGAAGAAGGAATAACATTTAATAATGCATATACATCACANGCAATATGCTCGCCTAGTAGATCTCAACTNCTAACTGGTTTAAATCCAATAAAAAATGGCAGTTACGCNAACCACTTACCAGTTAAGTCTTCTGTATTTAGTATAACCAAGTATCTTAAAGAAATAGGATATGACGTTTATTTAGCAGGTAAAAGTCATGTTAAACCTAATACTGTTTTTAACTGGACTCATTACTTCCCATTAAAAAACAGAAGGTATTTTCAAATAAATAAATTAAAAGACCAGATAAGAAATTCAAAAAAACCATATTGCCTTTTTATAGCTTCAACATTTCCTCATGAGCCATATATTGATAATGGTGATTATACTTTAGATGATATTTTTAAATTACCTTTTGAAGATTCTATTAAAAATACAAAAACTGGTTATTATTCTAATGTAAAAATTGATAACGATCAATTAAATGAAATCATTAATACAGTTGATTCTGNTGATGATAATACGGCTTTCTTTTATATAGCTGATCACGGCATTTCAGGTAAATGGGGAATTAAAGAAAATGGACTTAGAATACCGTTAATTATAAGATGGCCCAAAGTAATAAAACCAAATATTANATCTGATGCATTAATAAATATTGTAGATATTATGCCTACAGTTTTAGACATAGCTGGAGCTAAAATCCCTCAAGATTTAGATGGAAGAAGTTTTTTTAAAATTTTGAAAAATAATAAAGAAATTATTAATGATTATATATTCGGTATTTCTACTAAACAAAATGTCAGAAATCCAATGGTTTTTCCTTCTAGATCTGTNAGAAACNATCAATATAAGCTTATAATAAATTTTAATTCNATTGAGGTTTATAAAAATAATTTAACAAATAATAATTCTAAAAACATATTTATTGAAAGNGGTGCATTATCTCATCCAAGTATTNCATATATGGAATTATATGATTTAATAAATGACCCGCATGAAAAAAAAAATTTAGTAAATCAATATAAATACAATGAAGTAAAAGAGAAATTAGAATATGTTTTAAGAGAATGGATGAAAAAACAAAATGATTTTGTTTCAGATGGTAATATTCCATTGATTAAACCTACAAGACATCCACTAGATAAAATTTCTTTATGGAATGATATTTCAAAAAACTTAGAGAATATTATTCAAGATAAAGATTATATGTATTCTCATTATTAATTAATGTACAATTCAACCCTCCTATTTAGTCTTCTTAACTCTTCAGACTGATTACTGTATCTAGGTTTAGAAGGTCCATAACCTTTAATTTTAATTCTATTTCTTTCTATACCGTTCTTTATTAAATAACCTTTTATCGTATTAGCTCTGTCTTTTGATAATTTGACATTTAGTTTATAGTCCCCAGAATTATCTGTATGACCTTCAATAATTACTTTAACATCATTTTCTTTAAATATATGAAGTAAATTTTCTAGGTATGGAATTGATTGTTCAGTCAGTTCTGTTGAAGATCTTTTAAAGTTTATTTGAGATAGTGTCTTTCTGTTTCCTTTCTTAATTTCTAAAAGATTCAGATTAACTGAACTTGACTTTTGAATATTTAAAATAGTGTCAAGTATAAAATAATTATTACTTATAAGTCTTAAGTTGTATTGACCTTTATTTTCTAATTCTATTAAAGCATTTGATGAACTTAGCCTTTCACTAATATTAAATTTATTTGTTGATAATGTTAGTAATCCACTTTTGATTTCAGGTTTTATATTTATTTCTAATACAAAACTATTTTCTAGATCTACAACTTTATATTCTATCAAATCATAATAGGTTTTACTATCACTTGATTCTGAAATATAAAATGTTGATGATTTTTGATTTCTAGATATTGATAATTTTGAGGAATTAGAATTTAGTTTTTCCAATACCTTTGGTTCTGTCCAACTTTCTAATGATTCATTATCTTTTACTGAATAAAATAATTTATATCCATTATTATTTCTATTTGAAATAAATAATAAAGTATCAGTATTTAATAGATACGGTGAAATCTCCTGATAATTGGAATTTAAGCTCGATCCACAATTCACTAATCTACTCCATCTATCAGATAGTTTCTTTGAATAATATATGTCCTCTACTCCAAAGCTACCATAACCCTGTATTGATAAAAAAATGATATTGTTATTAGAATCTATTGATCCTGATATTATTTCATATTCTTTATCTAAACCTATTATTTCTAATTCAGAAATTAATTCATATGGTTCAATAACAGAATAAGTAAAAACATAATTATTTCTTAGGACATATATGAATGATTCATCAACACCAAGTAATAAATCATTTCCGTTAGTATTAATTTGAGATAAATTGATTGGATTACCCCATATATTATCATTCTTTAACCTAATCCATATATCATTTAAATCTGAATATCCAGAACTATTATTTGGGTTTTTATTACTATTAAAGAAGATAATTGACCCATTGATATTAGAATAAATATTATACTCATTAAAAATATATGGTATTTGATTTGATTGGGCTCTAAATTCTTCATTAAATGATTGTGATTTTAATAAAGATGAAAAAAGAATAAAAAAAGAAAAAAATAGATATTTAATATTCATTCTTAAGATTTACCTCATTTAATAATTTCTTGCCTTCTACTAACCTGTTATAATTATCAATAATCTGAGGAACAGCAGCTTCTTGATTTGTTATACTAGCATTATGTGGAGTTATTTGAACATTTTTTTTATTCCATAAAGGACTCTTTTTTGGAAGTGGTTCTTCCTCAAATACATCTAAAAATGCTCCAGATAAAATGCCATTATTTAAAAATTTGAGAATATCACTTTCATTTTGGACTTTACCTCTAGAAACATTAATTAAATAAGTGCCCTTTTTAAGATTAGAAAAAAGCTTTTCACTTAATAAATATTTTGTTTTTGAAGTATAAGGTACTGTACAAATCAGAACATTTATCATACCTAAAAAGGTATTTAGCTGATTACCATAATAGACTTTAATTTTTGATGATTTTTTTTTATTTAGTGAATACCCAATCACATTAAAACCTAAATTATCCAACTTAATACCAGCATCTGAACCNAAAGNTCCATAACCTAAAATNCCAATTTTTANTGGAANTTCNGGATGAGTATCATTGTCCCANACTTTATTTTTTTTATCATCAATATACTTTAATANTCTCCTATGNTAAAATAGAACAGCAGTGAGAATATAATTANTCATAGANAAAGATAACTTTTCATCNGAAATTCTACATANAGGTNTGTTTTTAGGTAANGNATNATCATATACNATATGATCNACACCNGCTCCCATAGAATAAATTAATTTTAAATTTTTAAANTTTTTTAATATACCTTCNGGGTGTTTCCATAAACACACACAATCAATTATATCATAATCTTTAATATCTGGCCATATATGTAGATTTATATCTTTAGAGAAAGTATTAAATTGTTTTTCCCATGAATCAGTATCTGTCTTTGGAGCTACAATTGCTATATTCATAATTTTCTATTAATTGTATAAAATAAGACNGCTATAGATGATGTTAAGAAAGTTCCAATGAAGTTAAACCATAAATAACTTATCTTATCTTCAAAAATATTAAAAAGTAAAAACACTAAAATCTGTGAAATTATAGCAGCATAAAAAATATTATTTGACTTAATACTTTTTAAGAAAAAAGCTACAAGAAAAATTCCTAAAACATTTCCATATAATAAAGAAGCTATAATATTAATTGATTCAATAAGGTTTTCTTCTTGCGCAAAGAATAAAGAAAATAATATGGCAATTATACCCCAACCTAAATTGAAAATTTTTGAAACAAAAACATCCTTTTCTGGATTCTCTTCTTTACTTATAAATCTTTTATAAATATCAATCGTTGAAATTGCTGATAAAGCACTTATTTCCGCAGAAGTAGAGCTCATAGCCGCTGATAAGATTAAAGCAATTATTATTCCAATAAGACCTACAGGTAAATAATTTAAAATAAAATGTAAAAAAATAAAATCCGATTCTGGTTTCTCATAATCAAAACCATTTTTGATAGCATCATCTTCAAAATTTTTTCTTAAAATATCAATCTCAATATTTTTTTCAATTATTTCACTTGATTGATTACTCATATTATTATTGATTAATACTTTCTTTTCTTCGAATAAAATCTCAGTTTTTTCTTTTATTTTNTNATATAATTCATAGTTTTTTTCTTTTTGAAAAGAGACTAAATTATCGTTAAAGTTTAATGGCGGTAGAAATAAGCTGTAAAAAACAAATAATAATGTGCCAATAAGTAAAATGAAAAACTGTAATGGAATTTTTAAAATTGCATTAAAAATTAATCCAATTCTACTTTCCTCTATGTTTTTAGCATTTATATATCTTGAGACTTGAGACTGATCTGTCCCAAAATAAGATAGAGAAAGAAAAAAACCACCTAAAAGACCGGTCCAAATTGTATATTTTTCATCAATATCAGTGGAAAAACTTATAGCATTATTTTTNTCAAAAATTTTAATTAAACTAAAAGATTCTCTGAATGATAAATATTCATTTATGTAAGAAATAAGATAAAAAAANACAATAACTAAACCAGATAAAATAAGAATCATTTGATACTTATGTGTATAGCTNACAGCTTTACTTCCCCCTATNACNGTATAAANAATAACTAATAAGCCAACAAATAACACAGTAGGTGTCATTTCCCATCCTAAAATAGTAGTTAAAATTATTGATGGGGCATATATAGTAATTCCACATTGAAGTCCTCTTTGAAGTAAAAAAAAGAAGGATGTTAATGCTCTTACTTTATAATCAAATCTTTCCTCTAAATACTGATAAGCTGTGAATACTTTTGATTTATAATAAATAGGAACAAAAAAAGCTGAAACAACAATTAATGCTAAAGGTAATCCCAAGTATATTTGAATAAAACTCATCCCCTCTTTAAAACCTTGTCCAGGAGTTGATAAAAATGTTATAGCACTTGCTTGAGTTGCCATAACTGACAACCCTATTGTAGACCATTTTACAGATTTATCTCCAAGAATATATGATTTTAAATTTTTATTTTGTCTGTTTTTAACAGCTCCATAAACCGCTATTGTTATAAGTATAGAAGAAAAAACAAAGAAATCTATATTTGACATAATACTATATAATTGTATAAAGTAAGAGAAGCAGAATATAAAGCAACAATGTTGAAATTACTTGAATATAAACTTTTTTGAAATTCATACTAATCAAATATATCAAATTGTATCTGAAAAATAGGATTTAAGAGAGTTTCTTAAATTGTAATTTGAAGACATAGATTCTCCGTATGCACCAGTTGAACAAATAACAATATAATCGTCTCTTGATGATAATGGTAAATTATAATTTCTAGCAAAAATATCAGATGATTCACAAATAGGTCCGACTACATCATAATTCTTATTTTTATTAGACTTAGACGAAATATTAATCATTTTATGAGTACTATTATACAATGCCGGTCTAATTAAATCATTCATTCCAGCATCAATTATTAGAAAATCTTTATTAAAAGATTTTTTTGTAAATAAAACTTTTGATACTAAAAATCCACATTGACCAATTATAGACCTACCTAGTTCAAAGTGTATTTCCTGATTATTTTTTAATATTAAGTTATTATTNAAAATTTGAAAAAAACTTCTAAAATCAGATATTGAATTATTTAATGGTTCTTCATAGTCAATTGATAATCCACCACCAACATTAATATATTTAACATTAAATCTTTTATTNTAGAATAATTCATTTAATTCATTTGCTTTTTTACAAAGCTTCAAAAAAGGTAAATCAGACTCAATTTGTGATCCTAAATGGAAATGAAATCCCACTANNGAGATNTTATTAAAATCATTAATCATATCGAGCAAGTGGCTTATTTCATTTATATCAATTCCAAATTTATTTTGTTTGTTACCAGTTTCAATATTTTTATGAGTACCTGTTTCTATACTGGGATTTATTCTTATCGAAATNGATACAGTTTTTTTTAAATTCCTCGAAATTTCATTTATTACTTTTATTTCTTGAAAAGATTCACAGTTTAAATAAGAAATATCTTTATTTAATGAATAAATAATTTCTGAATCAGTTTTACCAACACCNGCAAAAACAATATCATTTGGTGAAAAACCAATCTCTAAAGCTTTTTTTATTTCGTTAGAACTTACAGCATCTACACCTAATCCCGATGATTTAATAATATTTAATAACTTATCATTAAAGTTTGATTTTAAAGCAAAATGAACCTTATTATTCTTTTTTNGATATGATTTTAAATTAGATATATTTTTAACTAGTATATCTAAATCATAGTAATAAAAAGGTGTATCTAAATTTTTAAATTTGTTTAATAACTGTTTATTAAACATAATTTAAAATAATTAAGAAATTGACTTTACAATTTGTTTGAATGATTCAGGATCGTTCATAGCAATATCAGCTAAAACTTTTCTATTTAATTCAATTTTAGCTTTCTTCAATTTGTCCATGAACTGTGAATATGATAAACCAGATATTCTTACGGCAGCATTAATTCTTTGAATCCAAAGACTTCTAATTTCTCTCTTTTTTGTTTTTCTATGTATATAAGAATACTGTAAAGCTTTTTCAACAGCATTTTTAGCTACTGTCCAAACATTTTTTCTTCTGCCAAAATAACCCTTGGCTAATTTTAAAACTTTTTTCTTTCTTGCTTTTGAAGCAACGTTATTTCTTGATCTGGGCATAATTACAAATTTAAATCATTCTTTTAATATTCTTCTCATCAGACTTATTTACAATAGAAGTCTTAGTTAAATTTCTTTTTTGTTTAGTTTCTTTTTTTGTCAAGATATGGTTTTTAAAAGCATTTTTTCTTTTAATTTTTCCAGTACCGGTTAATTTAAACCTTTTTTTTGCTCCAGATTTTGTTTTTACTTTTGGCATAACTTATTTTTTAGGTGATAACATTAAAAACATTCTTTTTCCCTCTAATTTAGGCAATTCTTCTACATTAGCATAATCTTCAAGAGATTGAGCCAATTTTAATAATAAAATTTCTCCCCTTTCTTTGAAAACAATAGTTCTTCCATAAAAATGAACGTAAGCTTTAACTTTAGCTCCACTCTCTAAAAATTTAATAGCGTGTTTTAATTTAAAATTAAAATCATGTTCATCTGTATTAGGACCAAATCTTATTTCTTTTAAAACTGTTTTCTGGGCATTAGATCTTATTGATTTTTGTTTCTTTTTTTGTATGTATTTGAATTTAGAATAATCAATTATTTTACAAACTGGTGGATCAGAATTTGGTGATATTTCCACTAAGTCTAGACCTTGTTGTTTAGCCATTTCTTGAGCTTTATAAAGTGGATAAATATTACTCTCTACATTTTCTCCCACTACGCGAACCATATTGGATGTAATTCTATTATTAACCTTGTGTTGTTCTTCAGGTTTTTTCCAGTTTCTTCTTTTTCTTATCCTATTAATTTTTTCCTCCTTTGTTTAAAATTTTTGCAAATATCTCAAATATTTAAAAAAATAAAAGCATTTTTAAATTAATTTAAATCTGTAGTTAATTCTTTATTTAAGATATCAATTAACTTTTCTAGAGTCATTTTACCAACATCACCTTCATATTTTTTTCTTACTGATAAGGTTGAAGAATTCATTTCATTATCTCCTATTACTAACATAAAAGGGATTTTTTTGACTTCAGCATCTCTTATTTTACGAGAAATCTTTTCAAATCTAGTATCAATAGCTATTCTAAAGTTAAGCTCCTCTAATTTATTTTTTATATTATTTGCATATTCATTAACATTTTCATTAATAGGAAGTATTATTATTTGATTAGGAGCTAACCATAAGGGAAAATTTCCTTCACAATGTTCAGTAATAATTGCAATAAATCTTTCTAATGAACCAAACGGAGCTCTATGAATAATAACTGGTGTTTTTTTACTATTATCTTTATCGATATACTCTAAATTAAATCTTTTAGGTAGTTGATAATCAACCTGAATGGTACCAAGTTGCCACTCTCTATCTAGAGAATCATTAACCATAAAATCAATTTTTGGTCCATAAAATGCAGCTTCACCATAAACTATTTTTGCATCAACATTTCTTTCTTTAACAGCTTCTATTAAATCGGTTTCAGCTTTATCCCATAAAGATGATTCACCTATATATTTAGAAGAATCCTCCTTATCTCTTAGAGAAATTTGAACTTTATAATTTTTAAATGATAAAGATTTAAATACTTTTAATATTAGATCCATTACTCCTAAAACCTCTGCTCTAACTTGATCTATAGAACAAAATATATGTGCATCATCTTGCGTAAAACCCCTAACTCTTGTCATTCCATGTAGTTCACCGCTTTGTTCATATCTATATACTGTACCAAATTCAGCAATTCTAACAGGTAATTCTTTATAAGAATGTGGTTTAAACTTAAAAATTTCACAATGATGTGGACAATTCATTGGTTTAAGTAGATATTCTTCATTTTCAGAAGGAACTTGGATTGGTTGAAAGGAAGATTCACCATATTTATCATAATGTCCAGAAGTAACATATAAATCTTTAGAACCAATATGAGGAGAAGTAACATGTTGATAGCCTTGCTTTATTTGTTCTTTCCTCATAAAATCAATAAGATTTTCCCTGACTATATGTCCATTTGGCAACCATATAGGAAGACCCGCTCCCACACTCTCACTAAAGAAAAATAGTTCTAATTCTTTTCCTAGCTTCCTATGATCTCTTTTTTTGGCTTCTTCTAATTTATGTAAATGATCATCTAAAAGATTATTATTTGGGAAAGAAATACCATATAATCTTGTTAATTGTTTATTTTTTTCATCTCCTCTCCAATATGCTCCAGCTAGATTTAAAATCTTAAAAGATTTAATAAATTTTGAAGATGGAATATGAGGTCCTTTACAAAGATCAGTGAAATTACCTTGTTTATAGAATGATATTTCCCCATCATTCAAATTATCAATTAACTCTAATTTATACGGATCATTTTTATCCTTAAAATATTTTAAAGCATCTTTTTTACTTATATCAGTCCTTTCAAAAGATAAATTTGAAGATGATAGTTCTAAAAATTTTTTTTCNATTTTAGGTATATCAATTTTTGAAATATCATAATCCATAAAATCAATATCATAATAAAATCCATTAGAAATTGGAGGNCCTATACCAAATTTAACTTCAGGATAAATACTTTCAACTGCTTCAGCAAGAATATGAGCTGATGAGTGCCAAAAGGTTTTTTTCCCATCTAAATCATCCCATGTTAAAAATTTGATTTTTCCATCTTNTACCAATTTAGATGATAGATCTATAAGTTCATCGTTGTATGATACTACTAATACTTTTTTTGCCAGACTATTACTTATTGATTTTACAATATCTAAACATGATATTCCAGAATCAAATTCCTTTATAGATGAATCAGGAAATGTTACTTTAATATTAGACATCTTAAACTTCTTTTATAAANATACTNTTATCAAATCTAAATTGCTTNCCATAAACACCACTNGGGTCTCTTTTGCCAGCACCAATTGTCATACAAATTTGAGCTTTTTTAGGTAATTTCAATATTTTCTTTAGTCTAAATGAATCGAAGCCTTCCATCGGGCANGTATCATACCCNTATGCTCTCATTGATAACATAAAATTTTGACAAGCTAAAGCTGTTGTTTTTTGNGACCAAACTTTCATATCGCTGAAAGATGTTGGTTCTCTAGGTATTACTCTATANAAACCTACNATTGAAACATATATTTTTTTTAAAAANCCGAAAATATTCATAAANCCTTGATTATANGCTANTTTCGTTATTTTACTATAATATTTTAANACACCTACAGGAGGATTTTTTTTACTATTTAAATAGTCTAACATCATCTGATTATTTCTTTTCCAGTAATCTGGTCTTGAAACAAATACAAATAACTCCTTTGCNGTTTTTGCAGCTGGTTGAGATAAGCATGCTTCTATAACTTTCTTTTTTATATTCTTAGATTTAATCCAATATATTTCCCATGTCTGNAGATTAGATGAAGTAGGTGCTTTTAATGAGTTATCTAAAGATTTTTTAATAATATCATTAGGTATAACTTCATTTGTAAAAACTCTGATACTTCTACGCGATTTTATTACTTTATCAAATTCTTTAGAGTTGATTTTTGGTAACTTTTCATTAAATGGTTTATCACGTTTTATTTCGGATAATATTGTGATTTTTGACATTCGTCAAAATTATAAAAAAATCATCACAACTTTTTCTTAATATCATCCAAATTAGAATATAAATTATTTATGTGACTCTTAATTGATGAAAATTCAGAGTTTGGATTTGGAAAATCATGACTAAAAAATGCTATACCTTCCCATATTTCTAAAATATCATAATTTGAAATAACATATGGGTCATATTCTTGATTATCTGAAATAAGTTTTAATGAACTTTCTTGAGCTTCTACCCTTTTATAAACAATACCATCTTCTTTTGTTAAAAGTATGTATGTTTTACCGTCTTTAACATATGATATATCTTCAATAAATTTACCAATTACAATACTACCTGATGTTAAAGGCAGCATAGAATCTCCTTTAATTTCAAATGCTCTATGCGTTCCACTAAAATTTAAAAATGGTAATTGAAATTTAGGTAAGGTTTCAATAAACTCAAAGTCTGAATATGAGTTCAAGTAGCCTGCAGATGCCTTTTGATTAATCAACTCAATATTTTCTTTACCAAACTTATCCACCGTAATAGAAAGTACCTTAACATTTTGATCTTCAGATTTTAANTATTGNTCTTCAGAAAGTTGACTNACATCTTTTTTAAGNATATTATCTAAAGAAATAGAAAACACTTCACACATTTTTAGGAGGTTACTTAACCTCGGATCGGATCTTCCCTCTTCATATGCTCCAACTAAAGATCTTTTTATACCAATTTTATGTGAAAATTTTTCTTGTGTCCAACCTTTTTTCTTACGAAGAAACCTTATATTTTCGTTTACATTTATCATAATTACTATTAATATTAGTAATATAATTAAAATTATTTGAAATTACTAAAATATTTAGTATGAATAAGAGAATCTACTTTCACGTTGGCCTAGCAAAAACTGGATCAACTTTTCTTCAAAATAATTTTTTCCCTAATCTTCAAAATATAAAATATATAAGCACTCACAAATACAGAAAATGTATTGATATAATTAATAAAACAAACTATGACTCATATTTAATTTCTAGAGAATTTGATAGACAATTAGAAGAGGAAGTTAAAAAAATCTTAAGCCACTTTCCCGATACAAAAATTATAATTGTTTTTAGAGAACATAGAAAATGGATATCTTCTCAATTTAAAAGATTTTCTAAAAATGGATACCATTTCAAATTTGAAAAATTCTATAATAATGAAAATTTAGGCTATTGGAAAAATGAAGATATGATGTATATGAATAAATTAAAAATTATTAATAAATACTCAAATCATGACCCATTAGTATTAAATTTTGAAGAATTAAAAACAAATCCAGATTCGTATTTATCAAAAATAGCTCAATTCACANATTCAACTTTTAATAAAAATAGTATATCATTAAATGTTGTACACAAATCATATTCTGAAAAGCAATTAGTATTTCTTAAAGGTTTTTGTAAAATTTTTAAATCTAAACCGCCAAAATATTATCCAAATAACAAGTTAAAACATTGGCTTTATTTTAGACCATGGTGGTTATTATTTCATCTGGTTATGTACTTTGCTATATTGTTACCAAAAAAATTAGTGGTAAAGAAGCCATTAATAGACAATAAATATTTAGATAAAACAATGAAGAAGTATATTGATGATTGGAAAGAAGTTCTTAAATACACTTAATAAGAAATAAATTTAATTCCATTGTCTTCAATCATATTATTTAACTCATTAGTATAAGTGTTTAATATTCTTTTAAAATTTGATATTTCAACATTTAACTCACCTTTTATTGATTCAAAGAATTCTAATGCTTGATTAGTTGGTGGATAATCACCTCTTTGTGAATCAGCAAGTAAAAAAGCAATTCTATTATTAATTCTTATACCATAGTTAAGAGGATCTTGTCTACTTTGATTTTTTGTCATATGAATATTATTTTCAACAATATCTAATTCTGACTTGTATTTATTAATAAGATCAATAATTTGATTTTTATCTGCTACTTTTTCCTTGAGGAAATTAAGATCACTTTTAATTTTCCTAATATCAATAATTATCTGATTTGCTTTTGATACCTCGTCTCTTACTGCCAATAAAAAGTCAAGTTGTTTTTTATAATCTTGATCTGTCACTGATACTCTAGGATCCTTTATTATTTCAAACTCTTCTTTAAATACATCATTATTGTATNTTAGAACAACATCATATTTTCCAGGAACAACCTTAGGTCCAGTATTAGGTGATGAATAAAATACCATACCTTCAAAAGATACAAATCCTGGATATCTCATATCCCAAATTAATCTATTACCACCATTTTTTGGATTAATCGATCTAACATTAGAAGATGATAGAGCATAATCAATATCGTTTGTATTACTAAGAACAGGATTTTCTTTCAAAGATTTTTCCATTTTTTCAAAATCATTCGTAAAAGTTCTTATGATAGATCCGTCTTTATTTAAAATATCAATTTTTATAAAGTCTTTACTAGCTTCATAATTTTTTAAATAATAGTTGATAATTACTCCATTTGGATGATTTTCTCCAACCAATAATGTATTCGGTTTTCTCCAACCCCCAGACTGTGCTAATCTGTATGATTTATCTGGCTTGAAGAGTATTGCATTAGACTCTAGACTACCATTATTTAATTGATGTAAAGGAGTTAANTCATCTATCATCCAAAAACTTCTACCATGAGTAGCAACAATTAAATCGTTATCTTTTATGTGAATATCNCTAATAGATGTTACTGGTAAATTTAATTGAAAATCATTCCAAGAAAGACCATCATCAAAACTTATAAACATACCCCACTCTGTTCCAGCATATAACAAACCAGGTCTTTTTTTATCACTNCTTAATGCTCTTGTATAATAATTNTTNGGNATACCNTCNGTAATTANNTCCCATGNTTTACCATAATNATNATGTTTTNTANANATAAGGNGTNTANTCACCAAATTTATATGANGTAGCAGCAACATANACTTTNCCNTTANNAAAAGGACNAGNATCAATNCTATTAATCATATTTAATTTAGGAGAAATGTTCAAAGGTGGTGTAACATTTTCCCATGTTTCTCCTCCATTTCTTGTTACATGAATTAATCCATCATCACTTCCTGTCCAAATAACACCTTCTTCTAATTCAGATTCTGCTATAGCAAATATATTTGCATAAAATTCTGCACCGGTATTATCTTGTGTAATTGGACCACCTGATGATTTAATTGTTTCTGGTAAATTTCTAGTAAGATCTCCAGAAATTGTCTCCCAAGACTGTCCTCCGTTAGTAGATAAGTGAAGATAATTAGATCCTGCATATAATTTATTAGGATCATTAGGACTAAACATAATAGGAAAATTCCAGTTAAATCTATATTTCATAACCTCTACACCAGAACCAGCAGGATTATCAGGCCATACATTAACAGATCTATTCTGACCATTAGAATGATCTTTCATCATCATATATCCTTTATATGTACCACCAAATACTATATCATTATTCTTTGGGTCTGGAGCTAAGTGAGCACTTTCTCCACCAGCAGTAGATTCCCAATCTCTTTCAGTTATAGCAGACGAGGATGATCTATGATTAATTCTTATTGTGCTATTATCTTGTTGAGCTCCGTATATTCTGTAAGGAAATGAATTATCTGTTGTTACTCTATAAAATTGTGCAGTAGGTTGATTAAAATAAGTAGTCCAATTTTCACCACCATCATTAGAAATTTGAGCACCACCATCATCAGCAATACCTAATCTCATGTTATTATTAGGATCAATCCAGAGATCATGATGATCTCCGTGAGGTGCATTTTTAAGAGTAAAAGTATTTCCACCATCAGTTGAAACTCCATAACTAACATTTAAAACATATACCTTATCCTCATTTTGAGTATCAGCATAAACTCTTGTATAGTACCATGCCCTTTGTCTTAAAGCTCTGTTAGAATTAACTTTTTTCCAATTATTTCCACCATCATCAGATCTAAATAATCCACCGTTATCAGCTTCTATCATCATCCAAATTCTATTTGAATTTACAGGTGATATAGCAATACCGACAATTCCCCAAGGAAATGATGGAAGTCCATTGTAATTTGAAATATCTTCCCATGTTTTACCTTCATCAAAGCTCCTAAAAACTTTACTATCGGGACCCCCACTGTCCATCCTGTAACCGTTTCTTTTCATTTGCCATGTAGCTGCATATATAATTCTTGAATTATTTGGATCTAAAATCACATCTCCTACACCAGCTTTATCTGATACATATAAGATTCTTGACCAATTTTTTCCACCATCAACACTTTTATATAATCCTCTTTCATTATTTGGTTTCCATAAATTTCCGATAACTCCTACATATAATATATTTGGATTTTCGGGGTGAATTCGTATTCTTGATACATGCTCAGAATTTGGTAAACCAATAAATTGCCAAGTTTCACCAGCATCTAAACTTTTCCACATTCCTTTACCTGAAGATACATTACCTCTGAGAGTTTGCTCTCCTTCACCAACATAAATAATATTTGGATCGGATTCGCTAACCGCAATAGCTCCAATGCTACCACCGAAATAACCATCACTTATAGGTTCCCAAGTATTTCCAGCATCTTCAGTTTTCCAAACTCCCCCACCAGCAGTTCCCATATAATAAAGGTTATTATTATTCAGAACACCGGAAACTGTACCAGCTCTCCCACCTCTGAAAGGCCCAACTAATCTATATTTTATAGAACTATATAAATCTTCATTATATGTATACTGTTTTTTTGAATTTGATTTTTTCTGGCTTTCAGCTGAAAAGCTAAAAGAAATTAAAAGAATAATGCTAAAAAGTAATTTCATGGTTTATAAATTTTATTAATAATCAATTTAATTATTTTTTTTACAAAAAACATAATTGACATTTTGTCAGTCTTAGTGTAAATTTGTCTAAAATATAAAAATGGCAAAACTTTTTATTCAAAGCTATGGTTGCGCTATGAACTTTTCTGATAGTGAAATAGTTGCTTCAATTTTAAAAAAAGAAGGTTATTCATTAACTAATAACCTAGAAGAATCTGACTTAATATTGTTAAATACTTGTTCAATTAGAGAAAAGGCAGAAGAAACAATAAGAAAAAGACTTAAAAATTTTAATAATTTAAAAAGAAGGAAACCATCTCTAATCATAGGAATTTTAGGATGTATGGCTGAAAGGCTAAAAGACAAACTTCTTAATGAAGAAAAAATTGTTGATATAGTTGCTGGACCTGATTCATATAGAGATTTACCAAATCTTGTTAAAAAAGTTAAAAATGATGATGAAAAATCTGTAAATACCATTCTTTCATTAGAGGAAACCTATGAAAACATAGAACCTGTTAGAATAAATACAAATGGTATTACAGCATTTATCTCAATTATGAGAGGCTGTGATAATATGTGTTCATTCTGTGTTGTTCCTTTTACCCGTGGAAGAGAAAGAAGTAGAAATCCTAAAAGTATTGTTGATGAAGCTAAAAACTTATTTAATAAAGGATATAAAGAAATAACGTTATTAGGACAAAATGTTGATTCATATAAATGGTCCAAAGAGACAAACAACAAGAAAAAACTTGAAAAATTTTCTGATATTAATGAAATAATTAAGTTTTCAGATTTATTGGAAATGACAGCTAAGATTAATCCTGATCTTAGAGTTAGGTTTTCAACTTCTCATCCAAAAGACATAACTACTGATGTTTTAAATGTTATAAAAAATTATGAAAATGTGTGTAATTACATTCATTTACCTGCACAAAGTGGTAATTCAAGAATTCTCAAAAAAATGAATAGAACTTACGATAGAGAATGGTACCTCAATAAAGTTGATGACATAAAAACTATTATTGGGAAAGATTGCGGTATATCTTCTGATTTTATAACAGGTTTTTGTTCAGAAACAGAAGATGAACATGGAGATACCCTAACACTTATGGATAATGTTATATATGATTATTCATATATGTTTTATTACTCTGAGAGACCAGGCACATTAGCTCAAAGAAAATATGAGGATGACATTCCATTAGATACTAAAAAAAGAAGATTAGATGAAATTATTAAAAAGCAAAATACACACTCATTAAAAAGAAATAAACTTACTATTGATAATACTTATAAAGTTTTGGTAGAGGGTTATTCTAAAAAATCAGATGATTTTTTAAAAGGTAGAACCTCTGAAAATAAAGTCGTCATTTTCCCTAAAAAAAATGGAGTTATAGGAAATTATGTTGACGTAAAGATAAGAGATTGTAATTCAGCAACATTATTTGGAGACTATGTTAGATAAAATAAAATCGATAAAACAAAAATTTGGTATAGTAGGAAACTCTAATGCGTTGAATCATGCCATTCAAGTTGCTATACAAGTAGCTCCTACTGATATGACTGTATTGATAAATGGTGAAAGTGGAACCGGAAAAGAGTCTTTCTCTAAAATTATTCATTCAATGAGTAAAAGAAAACATGGAGAATTCATAGCTGTTAATTGTGGAGCAATTCCTGAAGGTACAATAGACTCTGAATTATTTGGTCATGAAAAAGGATCATTTACTGGTGCAAACGAAGCTAGAAAAGGTTATTTTGAAGTAACAGATGGAGGAACAATATTTCTTGATGAAATAGGTGAAATGCCCTTATCAACACAATCAAGATTACTAAGAATATTAGAAAATGGTGAGTTTATTAAGGTGGGATCTTCAAAAGTACAAAAAACAAATGTTAGAATTATTGCAGCAACAAATGTTAAATTAAAGGAAGCAGTAGACAAAAGAAAATTCAGAGAAGATCTATATTATAGACTTAACACCGTTCCTATAATTGTTCCTCCTCTAAGAGATAGAGGTGAAGATATATCTCTTCTTTTTAGAAAATTTGCATCAGATTTTTCAGATACTAATAATATAGAACCAGTTAGATTAGATGATGAATCTAAAGATTTATTAAGAAAATATATGTTTCCTGGTAATATCAGAGAATTAAAAAATTTAACAGAACAAATTTCAATTCTTGAGATTGAAAGAAATATAACACCTGAAGTTCTAGATAAATACTTACCAAAAAATTCTAATCTACCCGCATTAAGTAATACATCAGAAGTTGAATCAGATGAAAATTATAACGAAAGAGATATTTTATATAAAATCTTATTTGATTTAAAAAATGACATGAATGAGATGAAAAAAATTATTGATTCAATAATGAATAATGATACAAATCCATTACCTAATAAATCAAAAAATTACATACAAGAAAATAATAACCTTACAAATGAAAAACTAATTATAAATAAACCCTCTAGTTTAACTGAAAATCAATATCAAGAAGTTACCGAACTAGTGAATGAGAATGAGTCTCTAAGCATTGAATCAAAAGAAAAAGAATTAATAATCAAAGCATTAATAAAAAATAAAAACAAAAGGAAATACGCAGCAAAAGATCTAGGTATTTCAGAAAGAACTTTATATAGAAAAATTAAATATTACAGTCTTGAAAAGGATCATTAACCATCTTTTTATTGTTTTAGTAATCAGTGGATGTGGAGTATACTCTTTTACCGGAGCATCTATATCACCTGAAGTGAAGACGATATCATTCCAAGACTTCTTTAATAATTCTCCTCTTGGACCATCTAACATGAGTGTTTTATTTAATGAAAAGATTAAAGATTATTTTGAGAGAAATACTAGTTTAACAATTGTTGATGAAAATGGTGATTTAGAAATAGAAGGAACAATAGAGGATTTTTCATTAGCTCCTGTAGCGCCTACTGCAGAAGGTGGAAGAAACTCTCAGTATTTTACCGGACTTACAAGATTAACAATAAGAGTTAATGCTACATATTTTAATAAATTTGACGAACAATTTAATTATGAAAATAAATCTTTTTCTTTCTATAAAGATTTCAATCAAAANACAGAAGAATTATCATCAAATGAGCAAGAATTTTTNGANGAGATNTTTGATCAAATAATTTTAGATATTTTTAATGCATCCGTTGCAAACTGGTAGTATGAAACATATTGAAATTAAAAACTTAAANCAATTAATTATTGATTATCCTTATCTGTANCTACCATATTTATTTAAACTTAAATTAAATAAAGATAAATTTAAAAGTTACTTAAACTCACTTGCAATCAGACATCCTAATAGAGTTTTTCTTAAAAAATTTATTAACGATTATAATTTTAATGATAAAGATTTTATCAGTGATTTCATTAAGAAAAATCCAAAGATTAAAAAAAATAAAAATAAGACAATAAATAAAGANGATTTAGCNTCAAAAAGACTTAGTAAAAAAGAATTTATAACAGAAAATATGGCTAAAATTTATATTAAGCAAAATAAAATAAAAGATGCTATTAAAATTTATAAAAAACTTATTTCCTTAAATTCAAAAAAAAAGAGTTACTTTGCAAAAAAAATTGAAAATCTAAAAAATTAATATGTATTCGATAATTGTAGGATTGATAATTTTTGTTGCTGTTCTCTTAATACTTGTTGTATTAGTCCAGAATTCGAAGGGAGGTGGACTTTCTTCTCAATTTGGAGGAAATAGTTCAAATCAGTTCATGGGTGTTCAAAAAACAAATGATCTACTGGAAAAAGTAACCTGGACTCTTGCTATTTCAATAGTCTTATTGACTATGTTATCAAATCTATTTATTTCTTCATCAGACAGTAATATAGAAGGTCTTAGTCCAAATATTGATAGAGCAAACGAGCAAAATATAATTCAAAACTCTCCATTACCAGAAGATATTGGTGAAGTTCCAAACGATTTAGATTCATTAATTTAATTGTCATATTGTCAATAAAATATTTTGGCATAAAATATGCAGAGTATAGATTTATAAAACTTTAATAATTATTAACTATTTAAAATATGAGTAAAGTAAAATTTAAACCATTAGCTGACAGAGTTCTTGTTGAACCTGAAGCGGCTGAAGAAAAGACTGCATCTGGTATAATTATTCCAGATACTGCAAAAGAAAAACCACAAAAAGGAAAGATTATTGCTGTAGGTGAAGGAACATCTGATTATAAGATGAATGTTAAGGTTGGTGATAGAGTATTATATGGTAAATACTCTGGAACAGAATTAACAATTGATGATACAGATTACCTTATCATGAAAGAAACTGACATTTTTGGAATTGTTTAATAATTTATAAATATAATATAATGGCAAAAGAAATACATTTTAATACTGAATCAAGAGAAAATTTACGAAAAGGCGTAGATATTCTTGCTAACGCTGTAAAAGTAACATTAGGTCCTAAAGGAAGGAATGTTATATTAGATAAAAAATTTGGTGCACCTACTGTTACAAAAGATGGTGTATCTGTTGCAAAAGAAATTGAACTAAAAGAGCCAGTTGAAAACATGGGAGCTCAACTTGTTAAAGAGGTTGCTTCTAAGACTGCTGATGATGCAGGAGACGGAACAACTACGGCAACTGTTTTAGCACAAGCAATTTTTAATACAGGAATTAAAAATGTAGCTGCTGGAGCAAATCCAATGGATTTAAAGAGAGGAGTTGATAAAGCTGTAAAAGAAGTAGTAGAAAATTTAAAATCTCAATCGAAAGATATTAAAGATTCAAGTGAAATTTCACAAGTTGCTACTGTTTCAGCAAATAATGACCATGAAATTGGAAAAATGATCGCTGATGCTATGGATAAGGTTGGTAAAGATGGAGTAATTACAGTTGAAGAGGCAAAAGGAACGGAAACTGAAGTTAAAACTGTTGAAGGGATGCAATTTGATAGAGGATATTTATCCCCATATTTTGTTACTAATAGTGATAAAATGGAAGCCGAACTAGAAAACCCTTACATTTTAATTTATGATAAGAAAATATCTGCAATGAAAGAATTATTACCTGTGCTTGAGGCAGTTTCTCAAACTGGCAAGCCATTGCTAATTATTGCTGAAGATATTGAAGGAGAAGCGCTTGCAACAATTGTAGTTAATAAAATTAGAGGAGCTCTTAAGGTTGCAGCAGTAAAAGCACCAGGCTTTGGAGATAGAAGAAAAGCTATGCTAGAAGATATTGCGATTTTAACTGGCGGCACTGTTATTTCTGAGGAAAGAGGATATAAACTAGAAAGTGCTACTATAGATTATCTTGGAACTGCAGAAAAAGTTAATATCGATAAAGATAATACTACAGTTGTAAGTGGAGCTGGAAAAAAAGATGATATTGTAGCTAGAGTAAATCAATTAAAAAAACAAATTGAAAGTACTACTTCTGAATACGATAAAGAAAAATTACAAGAAAGACTTGCTAAACTTTCTGGTGGAGTTGCAATTTTATATGTTGGAGCTGCTACTGAAGTTGAAATGAAAGAAAAGAAAGATAGAGTTGACGATGCTCTTCACGCAACAAGAGCTGCCGTTCAAGAAGGAATAGTAGCAGGTGGTGGAACAGCATTCCTAAGAGCTGTGTCTTCTCTAGATAAGTTAAATTTAGATAACGATGATCAAAATACAGGTGTTTTAATTGTAAAAACAGCTCTAGAATCTCCTATTAGAACTATTGTTGAAAATTCTGGTGGAGAAGGATCTGTTATTATTCAAAAAATTAAGGAAGGTAAGGGAGATTACGGATATAATGCTGCAACAGATAAATTTGAATCTATGTTCAAAGCAGGTATAATTGATCCTACAAAGGTATCAAGACTTGCTCTAGAAAATGCGGCATCTATTGCAGGATTGTTAATTACAACAGAATGTGTTGTTGTTGATGAACCAGAAACTGAAGCCCCTGCAGCACCTGCTATGCCTCCTGGAGGTGGAATGGGTGGAATGATGTAAAACCAATTAATTAAGTAATAAAAAAAGAGGTTAATAATTAACCTCTTTTTTTATACATTTTTTAAATATTTATCATTCAAATATGATATTCTTATTATTAATGAGACCATTCATTCCCTCTTTAATATTTATAAGATTATTAATTTTATTTTTCTTTAAAATTGATGTAGCAACACTTGACCTGTAACCTGATCTACAATAAATAAAATAATTTTCATTTTTATTAATTTTTGAAATATTATCCTCTAAATCAAATAAAGGGATATTTACAGAAGATTTAACATGTTTCAAATTAAATTCGCTTTTCGTTCTAACATCAATAAATTTATGATCTTTTATATTATGAGCATTTTTAGATGATTCTGAATTTAAAGAAGATGTTAATGGTTTTAACTCAATTTGATTCAGATTTGAATTAAAAACCCCAATTATATTTTCGAATCCTACCCTTTTTAATCTTACAATACTTTCATTT
This sequence comes from Flammeovirgaceae bacterium, assembly GCA_002697405.1. GTDB lineage: Bacteria > Bacteroidota > Bacteroidia > Cytophagales > MED-G16 > MED-G16. The sequence continues at coordinate 8,910 of NZVP01000005.1, read as the reverse complement.
TCTTCATCTTTATTACATATGACAACTAACTTCTTTTTAACATCTAAAATATTTGCAGCAGTTATAGCATATCTTCCGTTTAAAGGAATGTTAATAGAGTTTTTTATATGAATAGTTGAAAAATCATAAGCCTCTCTTGAATCAATTATATTGTCCTTTCTATCAATCATTAACTTAATTTCTGATATACTAATGGGTTTTAGATTATTAGCATTCAAAAAGCTCTTATAACCGTTCTTATTTAGCATAGCAGATTCCTTAAAATAATCAGGCGCAGGAGGAAGGTTTTGTGTAATATTTGAAATGAAATCTTTTTTATTTTTAAATTTTAAAGCATAATTAGATTCTTTTTGCTCCTTTAATGTAGAAAAAGTTTCTTGAGATAAATTTTTACCACACTGTGTCCCAGGTCCATGTGCAGGATAAACAAGAATATTCTCATCTAAAACAATTAATTTATTATACAAAGAATCGTAAAGCATAGAAGCTAAATCCTTTATTGAAAGATTATTATTAACAGCTAAATCAGGCCTACCGATATCACCTATAAAAAGTGTATCACCAGTAAATAGAGCTTTTTGATTTTTATTTTCATCTATNAGAAGATAACAGACAGATTCAAGTGTATGGCCAGGTGTGTGTATTACTTTAATTTNTATATCNCCTAATTTTATTATTTCNCCATCTTTTTTATTAATAGAATCAAATTTTGTATCAGCATGAGGCCCAAAAATTATTGGAACATTATATTTTTTTGACATTTCGATATGACCTGAAATAAAATCAGCATGAAAATGAGTTTCTAGAATATATTTTAATTTTGATTTATTTCTGTTAATTAAAACATCATAATCATTGGTATCACGAATTGGATCAATTATTAAGCATTCTCCATTAGATTCAATATAATATGATGCTTGTGATAAACAATTTGTATATATCTGTTTTATTATCATTATTTTGATGATTGTTTTAAATACTCATCCCAACTCTTACTTTTCCAATGGTCTTCACCAATATATTTAAGGACCAAATTATAAAACTTTGGCTTATGATACCCAGGCAATAAAGTTATTAATTCATAGTTTTCGTCTAAAAAAACGGTCATAGGATAAGATAAATTCCCATTAGTAAGATAATAGGCTAACTCATTAATTCCTTTTCTGCCTGTACTGTANTATTTATATGAATTATTATTAAAAGTAACAGAATTNTNATATTCTGCATCAAANTTAATNGCAACAAANTTNTNATTTATATGNGANATAACATNTGAATCNGTAAANGTATTTCTATCCATTACNTTGCACCAACCACACCAATCGGTATACAAATCAATGATCATTTTTTTGCCATTATTATTTATTTCTGTATTATCATTGAGCTCAATCCAATTAATTTTAGACTGAGAATAATTTTCACTGAATAATGAAAAATTAAGAAGAAATAATATTAAATATAACCTCATGAAAAAAAATAGTATTAATCGAGATCAAGCAATATTAATATTAAAAAATATGCTTTCAAACAAAAGTTTAATTATTCATTCTATTAGTGTAGCACTTGTTATGGAGTATTATAGTAAGATATTAAAGGAAAATAAAGATATTTTTTATATAACAGGACTACTTCATGATGCAGATTACGAAAAATATCCAAATGAACACCCCAATAAAATTGTAAAAAAACTTAAAGAAATAAACGAACCAGAAATAGCTTATGCTATTTCTTGTCATTACTCAAAATGGGGAATTAAAACAAAAAGCACATTGGATAAGTATTTATTGGCTTGCGATGAACTTACTGGATTTATAGTTGCTTGTAGTAAAGTAAGGCCTAATGGCATAAGTGATCTAAAACCTAAATCGGTTAAAAAAAGTCTAAAAAAAAAATCTTTTGCTGCATCAGTTGACAGAGAAGAAATTATGAAAGGAATAGAATTAATAAATATTGATTTAGATGAACATATATCAAATATCATTAGTGTTTTAAAGGATAATGCGGATATACTTAATTTAAAAACTTAACTCTAATGAGATAGGGCAATGATCTGACCCATAATATTCATTATGAATTTCAGTGTTTGATATTTTATCAGAAAGAAGTTGTGAGATTAAGAAATAATCAATTCTCCAACCTACGTTTCTTTCTCTTGATCTAAATCTGTAATTCCACCAAGAATATTTTATTTTATCAGGATTTCTTTCCCTGTAAATATCAATAAATTTATTATCTAGGAATTTNTGAAGGCCATCTATTTCAATTTGAGTATATCCTGCTGACTTATTATAATTAGGTTTAGGTCTTGCTATATCAATTTCNTTATGAGCTACATTAAGATCCCCTGTTACTATAGTTGGGTTTTCTTTTTCAGAGTTTGAACAGAATTCTAAAAATTCTCGATCCCATTCTTTTCTATAATCTAGTCTTTTTAATTCTTGTCCGCTATTGGGAACGTAAACATTAATAAGATTAAAATTATCAAACTGNGCTTTTATTACTCTTCCTTCTTGATCATGTTCAGATACTCCAATATCATAAGATACATTTAATGGTTCTTTTTTTGATAAAATAGCTGTACCAGAATATCCTTTTCTAGCTTTTGAAGAATTTATATAAATTTTATATCCTTCTAAAAAAGTAAGTGCTTTTAGAGCATCTTCATCACCTGCTTTTGTTTCTTGTATACAAATNATATCAGGATTAATCTCCTTTATATCTTTGAGAAAATCTTTTTTAATTATGGCTCTAATACCATTTACATTCCATGAAATTATCTTAGTAGATGACATAAACTATTTTAATTTACCTTCATCTCTCATCTTTTTTCTGATCTTAGTTGCGCTTATTGATTGTGTGGCATCATCAAAAACCTCCTCATCAAAAGCATATCCAACTCCCCTTCCATATGTTATATTGACAATATTTGGAACTAGCATAATTTCATAATCTACTCCCCTTTTATAATTATCTTTAATTAACCCTTCCTCAATGTTTTTACAAACTACGTCCCAATCAAAAGGATTATCATCTTGACCATCTCCACCAGATGCACCTTGAACGTCTCTAACTTGTATAACTACTTGACCTGTTTTAGCAACACATCTTTTAAATAANGCTTGGTGNCCATCATGCCAAGGTTGCCATCTTCCTAACATCTGNACNGTNGGTTTTTTCCAATCAAACATTTTGTTTTTATTTAGATTATTATTGTATTGCATAATTACTACAACAATATTTATTAGTCAACAAAATTTAGTTAAATAATGAAAATTGAAGATTTTCAAAAACATTCTCATGAATTAGTTGATTGGATGTTTAGTTATCTCAAAGAAATTGAAAANTATCCAATTAAACCTGATATAAAACCAGGAGAAATATATAATGCATTACCTGAAAAACCTCCAATGAATGGNGAAGCATTTGATAAAATATTTAAGGATTTTAATGAAATAATTATTCCTGGAATAACACATTGGCAGAGTCCAAATTTTCACGCATTTTTCCCTGCAAACAATAGTTATCCTTCTATTTTAGCTGAAATGTTAATATCAACAATAGGTGCACAATGTATGATGTGGGACACCTCCCCATCAGCTACAGAACTAGAACAAAAAGTGACAGAATGGATAAGAGACTCAATAGGCCTTCCTTCAAATTGGAGTGGTGTAATAAATGATACCGCATCAGTTGGAACGATATGTTCACTTCTAACAGCTAGAGAAAACCATTCTAAATTCAAAATTAACTCTGATGGTTTTTCAAACAATAAATACAAAATTTATTGTTCCAAAGAAACTCATAGTAGTATAGAGAAAGCAGTAAAAATTATTGGTTTTGGATCTAAAAACTTGAATAAAATAGATACTGATAATAATCTATCAATTGATTTAAAAAAATTAGAAAATCAAATCATAAAAGATATTGAATCAAATTATATTCCTTTAGCTATAATCTCCACATACGGAACNACTGGTACTGTGGCATTCGATTCAATAAATGAAATAGCNCTTATTGCAAAGAAATACAAAATTTGGCACCATATAGATGCTGCNTATGCNGGTAGTGCTCTTTTTTTGGATGAGTATAAGAAAGATATTAATAATATAAAATATGCNGATTCNTTTCTTTTTAANCCNCATAAATGGATGCTTACTAACTTTGATTGTAGCTTGTATTATGTTAAAGACGAAGAAAAATTAATTAAAACTTTAGAGATTCATCCTGAATATTTAAAAACTTCAAGTAAAAATATTAAAAATTATAAAGATTGGAGTATTCAACTAGGAAGAAGGTTTAGAGCACTTAAATTATGGTTTGTAATTAGATCTTATGGAATTAATGGTATNAAAAAATATTTAAAAAATCATATAAATCTTGCTAAGTATTTAAAAGATATAATTTTAAATGATGAAAACTTTGAGTTAACTACTAANCAGAACATGAATATGATAAATTTTAGATTTAATCCAAAAAAGTCAAAAAATAATAGTGAGATTAACAAGTTAAATATTAGACTGATAGATAAATTAAATAAAACAGGTAAAATATATTTATCACATACAATGATAAATAACATTTATTCAATCAGAATGCCAATTGGAAGCACTACTGTTGGNATTGAAAACATAAAATCTTCATGGAAACTCATCAAAAAAACCTCACANNATATTATCTAAAAGAAATGTGATATAATATAAAGCTCCTACGCTTGCNCTACCGAAACTGGTAGTATAGTAATTATTNAGNATATTTGATCCCCCAATTTTTATTTTAGAATTTATTGAATTTAGTGAGTATGTAACTTGAGCATCAAGATTATGAATTTGAGGTATATCCCCTACACCAAAAGAAGATTCCCAAAGAAAAGAATTTTGCCATCTATAATTTAGATTAAACCCTAAATTTCTAGTTAATTTTCTATTTCCAAATGAGAGATTAAATCTATAATCAGGAGTATTAAATTGGATTTGGAAACCAGGTTTTAATANTGTATTAACATCATTATAAGAAACATTTGATGAAATNTCATAGTTATTATTCATCCTATAATCCAAACCTACTGCCCATCCATAAGAACTAACTGGCTGATCTAAACTAATTGTTGTAATAAATCTTTTTTCATCAGGAGTATTAGGATTTTGAGCAAGTAACTGAGATGCTAAGAAACCATTATAGTTATTATAAAAAATGTATCCATCGAATAGAATCTTTCTATTATTATAAAGTCCTTTATAACCAATTTCAAATGCTGTAACCTGCTCTGGACCAAACTCAGGTAAAACAAATTCCTCTGTCAAAATAGGTTTAGAAAGAACAGGGTTGTTACCATCAAGAGCATATATATTACCTGCATGAAGGTTATAGATATCTTGCAATACTTTTTGCCCACCAACAACATTTACAGGCGCTACAAATAAATCTGTCCACTGATCAACAACTGATGGAAATCTAAATGCTGTTTGTGCTGAAGCTCTAACAAACTTTTGTTGAGAATCATCAACGGAATAAACAATTGAAAACCTNGGAGTTACTCTTGTNGGAAAATATTCATTTTTATCCATNCTAANAGAAAAATTNGGAAATAANCTATCAGANNCCCAACTNTCAGTAAATTGTAAAAATGCACCAATTTCAAAAATTTCNAGNGGATCACCTGGTTTATCATAAAATATTGATCCTTCACTATTAATTACTGTGTACTTAATATTAGAACCAAATAATAAATTAAAAGATGATATTATATCATTGAAATTATAATTAAAATCNAAATTATAAAAAGAGCTTTTATCAAATACCCTAGCTCCTCCATCAGAAATGTTTTTGGAAACAGCTTGATTTTTAAGGTTATTAAATAAACTTGTTCCCGATTTAGGAAGTGAAGGTTTCGAAGAGTCCAAAATATTACCAAATTCATCTATATTATCTGCTACCATCCTACCATATTTTGATGCAGCCTCATCATTCATTGCGTATGCTAATTTTCCAGTTAAAAATCCAGTAAAAAAATCTTGGTACCANAACTCACTTGGTTTCCATAATTCATTTATTTGAATAGCTAAAGTACCAGCATCAAATGTTTCACCTGAATTTTCATTTGCACCCGAAAATCTTAATAACATATTTTTAGATTGTAGCTCAGCTTTATAATTGTAAATTGAAAAATTATTAAGAGAGAATCTATTTTGAGCAGAATAAACACTACTTCCCTTNGCATAATTTAATTGAAAAATTGATTTTAAATTACTATTAATATTATAATGAACACTACCACCAATCTTGATATTTTCAGCATTGTAATCAACTAAGTCTCTTTCGGCAAAACCTGTTCTTGTAAGATCTTTATTTGGTATAATAGATTTTATCATATCAACAGCATCTACATAATCTTGAGATCCCTCTGAATAACCTAAATTATCAGCAAATCCCTCTGCTATTTGATCTTCAATATCTTCTAAATTGATTGAAACTTCGTCACCATATACATTTACTCCATCATAACCTGAATCTGTCCATCTATTACTATAAGAATTGTCTAAATTCCTTTTATTTCTATAGTCAGTTGCATTCCAATCATCTGCCATTAAAAAACCCCCTGTTATTTTAAATGCTACTTTATCTGAAATTTTCTTACCATATCTGAATGAAAAATCTTTCATTATTGATAGATCCCTATCATAATCATTATTAAAATGCATAACACCACCCTGTAAAGAAATTGATAAACCTTCATATTCAAAAGGATTCTTGCTTGTCATTAACAGAGTTCCATTCATTCCTCCTGGACCATATAATGCAGATGATGCTCCTACTACTAATTCTACNGATTCAACATCAAGCTGAACAAGTCCAAAAATATTACCAGGAGAAAAGCTAAGACCTGGCGCAGAGTTATTGACTCCATCAACTAANTGATTAATTCTATAATTTGTATTACCATTAAANCCACGAGTATTTGGAAAACGCATAGAAAGACTTTGAACTATCATATCTACACCTTTAATTTTATATAATTCATCATAGAAATTAGCTGCNGAGCTTTGCTCAATATCAATTATATCCAGTTTTTCAATTGAAACAGGTGCNGTTANAATATTTTGTTCAAATAAAGATGCTGATACTACTACTTCCTCTCCAAGTAGGACTGACTCAGATAAAACAATGTTATTTAAAAGATCCTTATCTGATCTAATAGTTATATTCTGANTTTCATATCCTATTCCTGAAATAACTATAGTTACAGGATACTCTTTATCTAGCTTTAAACTATAATTACCATTAAAATCAGATGTGGTACCTATAAGTTTATTACTCTCAAAAAAAATATTTATTCCTACTAATGGATCTTTATTTTCATCTACAATATTTCCTGATATTAATTTTTGAGAGTAAGTGCTGTTAAAAAATAATACTTGAAAAAGAAGTATAATAATTAGTCTCATTACTAAAGTTTGTTAAATTTATACAAAAATTAAATATAAAAAATCATGAAAATTAAGTTATTAAGCTATTTATTAATATTCTCGTTTNTATTTATTTCATGTGATGATGATTCAGATGCAGAAACAAAAGAACCATTACTTGGTATTTATACAATATCAAAATCAGTTTTAACTGCGGATGCTACTTCTGCAAATGGTATAGTATCAATACCATCTGGGACAAATATTACTGCAGCTATTGTTACGGCATTTCTTAGTGAAATTGAGTGTACAAGTTCTGCTAATAAAGCTATTGAAATAGCTGAAAATAATAAAATATATTTTGTATGTAGGCTTGAAAATAAGTCTCAAGACCAAGGATCATGGGCAATTAATGAAGCTAGGACTGAATTCACCCTAACTTTATTGATACAAGGTAATCTAGTACCATTAAAATTGACCAGTCTTCAAGAATCATCTTCTAGAATAGCAGGAAATGTTGCTTCAATTCCTGTACCTCCTGCCCTTTTAGCTGGAGTTAACAGTCAATTTGCAGGAGTGACAGATCAAGCTGTACTAATTAGTATTGATATAGAATTAGAGAGACTTAATTAATATCTAGGTTTTTTGGAATATCATATTTCATTTTTATAAAAGAATCTGAGTATTCTTTTTTAATCTCACTAAGAATAGATTTTTTGATCTTATAAGTATTCATTTTGTGTGATTTTTGGGAATGTAAATATCTTTTATATTGTAATAAAAGTTCTTCAGATAGCTCTAAATCAAACTTTTTATGAATTTCCTCTAGATATGGTAAAGAGTCATTTTTAAAGTCCTCAAACCTAATTTCAATAAGATTTTCTTTAGGAATTAACTTTTTTTGTTCAAAATAATCCTTATACATTTCTCGGTAGTTATATATTATTAGATCATGTAATAATTTATCGTCTATATTTTGAAGATTTACCGATGGAAACAGTTCAGAAAAAAACTTAAATGTAGAAAGGTAAACATAAACCGGGTTTCTGTAAATATGAATAAACTTCGCATTTGGATATTTTTTTAATAAATACTTGATTCTGGCAGTNTTTGATGGGTTTTTAACAATTATCTTTGACTTATTAGTGTATAAATTAATTCTTTTTAAAAGTTTATAATAAGCATTTAACCACATTGAAGATTTATTACTTTTAAAACGGATTGCCTCAGAATAGAATTTTTTATAGTCATTAGGAAAAAAAAAGAAATTATAATGAGAAATATTTACATAATTAGATACTGCAAATTCATCTTCTTGAGGAAGATCTACATCTAATTTAATCTTATCACTTGGTCTCTCTTTAGGCATAGTGATTTTCATTAAAGTTTTAAATAAAAAATTTGTGTATATATTATTGATAAAGAGTGAGTTATAAGTGTTTATAAATCCAATATTTTTATTTAAACTTAATAAATTATGTAATAATGTGGTACCACTTCTCCAGTG
>NZVP01000004.1 GCA_002697405.1 Flammeovirgaceae bacterium | reverse complement strand
AAAATAGTAGATTTTGAATAACTTTTTAAGGAATTATTTTTATCAAAATTTTGAGCAGATATTACATTTGATGTTATAATTAAAATAATTAGATATAATATCCTCACTTACCTTATTATTTATACAATTAATAATTATAATTTTTCTTGACCAAGATCAACTATAATAAATTCAGTTCTTCTATTTAATTGATGTTGTTTATCAGAGCAAGATGAGCAACCAGAATTACATATTTCCTTAGGTTTATTCTCTCCATATCCTTTTCCTTGTATTCTTTCATCGAAGGTTTTCATAACCTCATCTGAGTTCAAATAATTTTCAAATTCTTCAAACGATTTAAACCCAAGAACCTCCTCACTTCTATCTCCTATATAATTAAATATTTGTCTTCTATATTTAATATTATTCATTCTGGCATAAAAAGATTTATATGACATCTTAGTTTTAAAATTCTTTACAATTGCATAATGAATAGCAGTTAGATCTTTAGTAGCATTAATTCTTTTCTGAATAAATCTAGCTGAAGCTTTAGCTCTTTCATCAGATAATTTTAAATTATATTCTTCACTTCCTGTACAGTCTGTATGAGATCCAATTTCAATAATCATATTTGGATAATCTTTCATTATTTTGACTACTTTATCTAATTCAATTTGAGCATCTTCTCTAATTTCTGAACTATTTAAATCAAAATAAATAGGATTAATATCAATTACTTCTGTTAAATCAGTACCTACCTCCAACTTATTAAGAACAATGTAACTTGAATCAGAATCATAACCATCTGAAAGAATATAGAAGGCAGTGTCAGAATTATATTCATATTCTTTAGAGGGAATATAATTATAACTTCCATCATTTAGTTGAAGAAGACCCCCATATACTGTTTTATATATTAAAATTTGTAAATCATCTCCGTCAGGATCTGAATCATTATATAGAATGGAATCTTCATTAATGGATATTTCTTCATCAGGAAGGAAAACTAACTTATCAGGATTTGCTATCGGAGAATTATTCGTCTTTATTTTTTTTTCAGTAATGATTTTTTCCATTGTTTCATCTTCACATTCCATGATAACCCTATAAACATTTTTTTTTCTTTCAATTGGAACAACTACTCTCTTACAACCAATTTTTGTAGCAACAAGATCAAGAGGATATCTAAAGCTTGTGGAAACATCAAAATTACCGTTTGCTTCAGTATAAACTCCTGTAAAAAAACCACCGCCAGTTACGTTAGCAGACTTTAAAATAACTTTGACACCTTCTAATTCAATTTTAGTCTTTTTATCAATAATTCTTCCAGAAACTCTAATTTGAGCATATGATATATTTACTGATACAAATAATAATATTAATATTTTTATAAATAAAATTTTCATATACTTAATTATCAACTCTAGTCACTGTCTCTTTTACAGCATCTGAAAAATAAAAATCAAATTTTAATTGACCATCCTCCCTAACAAGATAAGCACTTTCTAACCAATCAAAATTCATAATTATATTTCCTGTGTCTGTATCTACCAAAAACTCACCTTTATTTTTCAATGAGACATGAGCAGAATTTTTATCAATATCAATTTCAAAATCTGAAAGCTCCCAATTATTTTCTATAATATTAATAGAATTTACAAAATCGATAAATTCATTCATGGTATATTTTTTTTGATTTTCAAAAATAAAATAGTCATCTGTAACGAGATCATATAGTTTATTTTTATCTGGGTTTTCTACTGACAAAATATCAAAAAACTCATAAAATTTATCTATGACCTGTTCTTCAGTAATATCATTATTATCAGGTGAAACACAGGATGTAATAACAATTAGCAAATAAAATAGGTGTCTCATAACTTATAGTTTTATTTAAGATAATAATTAAGTTTCATTTTTTTACTGATGAGAAATACTCTTTATAAATAGGATAGTTCCAAAAACTTATTCCTAAAGACAATAAAAATGGAAGGAGAGCCTCGATCCACATTTCTAAATATAATAGATAAATGAGAATTAGAAATAGACTTGAGTCAACAAGTACAAGTAAAATTATTTTATTCTTTAAACTCATATCTAAAACCTCATTCCTCAATTGAGGAATGAGATTATATGTTTTTAGTTATTTTCTACAAAAGCTTGAATTTGATTTTCCATTGAAGAAGGATCAAACCATTCATTTAAAAGAACAACTTTTCCTGCTTCATTAAACTGCTGAATAGCATAAAACTTTAATTTAACAGGAGCACCTGATTCTATGTGAGTTGCATTCCAAATACCATAAATTCTTAATCCGTTTGGTTCAGTATTTATCTCTCCATTATCAGAATATAAGTTTCCTCCCCAAAAACCTCCATCATTAACTGAATTTACACCACCAGATTCAAATGAAAAATTTTCAAAAATTTCTAAATATCCTTTAGCAGCAGTAGCTAAATCGTCTTTAGTCTGAAATGAACCATCATAGGTATTAGGACCACTCCATTTTAAAGTATCTGAGTACAACTCTAAAAAGAGATCTAAATCTCCAGATACAATACCTCCAATATGATGTTTTTCAAAAGCTTTATAATTTTTTTCAAAGGTAGCTTTATCTTCTTCAGATATAACAATTCCAGTTGGTCCACTACAAGCTAAAAAAACAATTGAAAGAAAATAAAAAATATGTTTATTCATGTCTTAATAATTTAATTTATGATACAATCTAAAAAATACTGATGAAAAAAGAAATAATTAATTATGCAATAACTTTAAAAAAAAATTTCTTGAGCAAGTCTAAATGTATTAGCATGAGCTTCTATTATATTTTTTAATTCTAAAGAGTATCCTCCCCCCATACTAATTTGAAGAGGGATATTATTTAATTTACATAAATTGAGAACATACCTGTCTCTCTCTTTGCAACCTTCTAGAGTTAGAGCCAACTTTCCTAATTTATCATTTTCCATTATATCAACTCCCGATAAATAAAATATAAAATCAGGCTGAAATTCATCAACGATCTTTGGCAATTTTCTTTTTAAAGACTCAAGATAAATTTTATCATTTGCACCATTTTGAAACTCTACATCTAAATCACTAACTTCTTTTTTAAAAGGATAATTATTTTTGCCATGAAAAGATAAAGTAAATACATTTTTACTATTAGAGAAAATAGATGCAGTACCATTACCTTGGTGAACATCAAGATCAACAATTAATATTTTTTGACATAAATTATTATTTAAAAGATAATTAGCTGCAATTGCTTGGTCATTTAACATACAAAAAGCCTCACCTCTATCATAAAATGCATGATGAGTCCCTCCAGCTATATTCATTGAAACTTTATATTTCAAAGAGTATAAAGAGCCATCAATGGTACCTTGAGAAATTATTTTTTCTCTTTCAACTAGCTTTTTACTCATCGGGAAACCTATAGGTCTTAATTCACTCTTTGAAAGTTTCTGAGAAACTAATTTTCTATAATATTCAGAATTATGTGTTAACAATACATCTTTATCTAAAATCTGATTAGGAGAAAAAAAATTTTCTTGAGAACATGTATTTTCTCTAATTAACTGTTCTGGTAAAAGTTCATATTTAATCATAGGAAATCTATGATTTTTATCTAATGGATAAATATAATTTTTATCAAATGATATTTTAAGCATAATAGAGCTTTACCTTAATCCATTAATATCAAATCTTGAAAAGAATTCCCATATTAATTGATCTGAATCGATATCTCCATTTTCTTTAGAATTTTCATAATTTATTTTTGGATAATAATGACCACCCCCAATAACTTTATAGTGATCAACTTCAACTCCATTATTTCCATTCTTCCAAGAGTAATATTCAACTGTAGATCCATCTGATGAATTGATATCTTCAATGTTAGTTATTATTGGAGTTTCATCATTATTATTAAAATTAATCCAATAATTATTAGAATTTTCTACTGATAAATAATAAAAACCAATTCCCTGATAATTATCTTCTGTTCCATTAATTGATATGAAAGGTGTTGGATGAGATGGTGAGCAATCATTAAATGTGTCTATAAACATGTGTCCTGCGACTGAAGCAAATGCAGCAATACGATTACTTAATTTACACGCAATTTCAAATGATAAATAACCACCATTTGAAAATCCAGTGACATAAATTCTATCTAAATCCGTTGAATAAAAATTTGATATTTCATCTATAAGATGTGAGATATAACCTACGTCATCAATCTCGGTAGCTTTAGAGTTTTCTCCACCTAAGTTCCATATTGGTACGCCATTATCATCAATTGTTGATTGAGGATAAACTAATATGAAACTTTCAGTATCTGCTAATGATCTCATATCACTTACATTTTCCATTTGTTGTCTAGCTGTCATATCTCCACCATGTAGATTAAAAACTATAGGAAAACTGCCATTTTCATCATATGATGTAGGAATATAAAGAATATATTCTCTATCAATATTATCAAAGTCAGTTGACTGATAGAAAAGGCCAGATGGCATGGATTGTTCATCATTTTGTGAACAAGAAAAATTTATCATTAATAAAAAAAAAGTGATTTTAAATATTTTAAACACCGGAAACATATTTTGTTAACTTTACATATAAAAACTATGAGTTTAATTTACGTAAAAAATAAAATTGAGTTTTATCAAGACTTCCCAATCGAAGGAGTTGAGTATATAGATCTTAATCCAATATATAAAGACCCAAAAGCTAGAGATATATTGGTTGAGATATGTATTGAAAATATTAAAAATATTGAATTTGACTATTTAGCATTGATAGAATCTAGAGGTTTTTTAATTGGTTCGATTATAGCTGATAAATTAAATAAGGGTATCATTCTATGCAGAAGTAAGAAAGATAGATTACCCGGAAAAATACAAACAGTTAGACATAAACTTGAATATGGTGAAGCGGTAATGCAAGTACAAGAGGGCAAAGGTAAAGTTTTGATCTTTGATGATGTATTGGCTACCGGTGGAACAGCTAATGGAGCATTTAAAGTTTTGAATCTAGGAGGTTATACCCCTATTCACTCATTATTTTTAGTTGAATTATCAAAGTTTGATGTTAATTGTGATACGTCTTACAGCAGTGCTATAGTTCTATAGATAATAAATAAATATCATGTAGATATTGCGGAGAGAGGGGGATTCGAACCCCCGGTACGCGTATTTACGTACGACAGTTTAGCAAACTGCTGGTTTAAGCCACTCACCCACCTCTCCTGTTTAAATGGCAAATATAGTTACATCATATTTTTGATATCTATATATATTCAACTTTTTCTATTTGTGAAAAAGGGTTAAATCGATCTAATATTTAGTTTGAAAAAAAATCTTATAATTAGCTTTGTATATGAATTTTTTGAAACCGTTTGGATCATTTGAAATTATAATCATATTATGCTTTATAACCCTATATTCTATCTATTTTGTAAGGTTAGTAAAAATCAATAAAAAAATTAAAGTAAATAAAAGTAAAGCCTTTTATAAATTTATATTAAGATCTACATACTTAAGCCTAATGATAATAGCATTATTAGGTCCATCTTTCGGAGAAAATAAAGAAGAAATAGATTTAGTAGGAAAAGATATAATGATACTGGTAGACCTCTCAGAATCAATGAATGCTAATGATGTAAAACCAAGTAGATTAGAAAAGGTAAAATTTGAAATGAAAAAAGTCATTGATGAGTTTTCGAGTGATAGGATTGGAATTATTATGTTTTCTGGTGAGGCATTTGTGCAATGTCCAATGACTTATGATAAAAATGCACTTAATTTATTTACTGAAACATTAAATACAGGATTAGTTCCTAACACAGGCACAGACTTTGGTCCTCCTCTGGAATTATCATTATCAAAACTAAACAATGAAAATGCTGAATCTAATGAATTAAGTTCAAAGATCATACTATTAATATCAGATGGAGAAGACTTTGGAGATAACACTAAAGAATCTTTAGAAAAAATTGTAGATTCTAATATTAAATTATTTACCGTTGGTATTGGGAGTGAAAAAGGAAGTAAGATTTTATTAACAAATGGTGACTATAAAAGAGATAAAGAAGGAAAAGAAGTAATAACAAAACTTGATCCAATTTCTTTAAAAGAATCAGCAAAAGAAACAGGAGGAAGATATTTTGAGATCACCAATACAAATAACCAAATAGATGAACTCATTTATGAAATAAATAATATTAAAGGAGAAGTTATTGAATCAAAAATTATTGATGTTACAGAAAATAAATATTTTTATTTTCTATTAACCGCATTAATACTAATGATAATTGATTTTACTATTAATTTAAAAATAATTAGAATATGATATTTATAATGAAAATAATTTTATCTATCATTTTATCTGACAGAATTGATAAAATTAATAGTTTAACAAAAGCTGCAGAAGAATCTTTTAAAAATGAAAACTATCTTGAATCAATTGAAAATTACAGACTTCTAATTGATTCTTTTGACTATTCAAACGAAAAGTTATATTTAAATTTAGCACATTCACATCTTCTTTCTGAGGACACACTAAACGCTATTGAAAATTATAATTATGCTTCGCTTACAAATAATTTAAAAATTAAATCAATAGCTCTTCAACAGCTTGGAAATATTAATGAAAGGAATAATAAATTAGAAGAGGCTTTAAGTTTTTATAGAGAATCAATAATTGCTGACAATCAAAATAATGACTCAAAATTCAATTATGAATTAGTGAAAAAAAAATTAGATAATAAAAAAGAGGATAAAGAGAAAAACAAACAAAAATCAAACGAGAAAAACCAAGATAACTCATCTAAAGAGAAAAAGAATGATGAGAAAGGAAAAGAAGACCAAAAAAATAATGATAATCAAAAAGAAAAAGAAGATCAAAAAAATAATGATAATCAAAAAGAAAAAAATCAAAATAATTCAGAAGAAACAGTAGAAGAAAAGCTTAAAAAAATAAATATGAGTAAAAAAAAGGCAGAAATGATTTTAAATGCATTAAATAACAAT
Organism: Flammeovirgaceae bacterium; assembly: GCA_002697405.1. Taxonomy (GTDB): domain Bacteria; phylum Bacteroidota; class Bacteroidia; order Cytophagales; family MED-G16; genus MED-G16. The sequence continues at coordinate 31,792 of NZVP01000004.1, read as the reverse complement.
GAATTTCAATATATTCAACAGTTAAAAAGAAAATCAAATAAGAAACTAAATAAGAATAAGCCTGATTGGTAATGGATAAAGCTATATTTAATACTAATTATAAATTTAATAGTCTAATTAAAAAATATACTGGTAAGGTTAGAGACGTATATCATTTTGAAAATAAATTGGTAATGGTTGTTACCGATAGAATAAGCGCATTTGATGTAGTTCTTCCAAAACCAATACCTTTTAAAGGTCAAATTTTAAATCAAATAGCTAAAAAATTTTTAAAATTGACAGAAAATATTGTTCCCAATTGGGTGGAGTCAGTTCCTGATCCTAATGTTACCATTGGAAAAAAATGTGAAACTTTTCCAGTTGAAATGGTTATAAGAGGATACCTTACTGGACATGCATGGAGAGAATATGATACTGGTAAAAGAGAACTATGTGGGGTTAGATTACCTGATGGATTAAATAAAAATGATAAATTCCCTGAACCAATTATCACTCCAACTACAAAAGCAAAAATTGGTCATGATCAAGATATTTCTAAAGAGGAAATAATATCTTCAAAATTAGTATGTAAAGAAGAATACGAAAAACTAGAAAATTATACTAGAATGCTCTATGAAAAAGGAAGTGAGTATGCTTATTCTAAAAATTTATTATTGGTTGATACAAAATATGAGTTTGGAAAATTAAATGGCGAAATAACCTTGATTGATGAAATTCATACTCCTGATTCATCAAGGTATTTCTATGCAAACTCTTATAGTGAACTTCAGGAAAAAAAAGAAAATCAAAAACAACTTTCAAAAGAATTTGTAAGAGAGTGGTTAATTGAAAATACATTTCAAGGAAAAAAAGGTCAAAAAATACCTGTCATGACTGATGAAATAATTAATTCTATTTCTAATAGATACATTGAATTATATGAAAATATTACAGGAGAGGGGTTTTTTAAAAGAAATACTGAAAATATGTTGAATGATATTGAATCGAATATTAAAATTGCATTATGAAATACGAAATAGAAAAAAATGATTTATACTATATCCTAACTCCAAAGGAAGAAAAGATTGATTCAGTTTTAGCACCTTCACTTAAAGCTGACCTTATTACTTATGAGGTAGAAGGAGCAAAAAATATTATCCTTGACTTAAAAAATGTAAAGTTTATGGATTCTTCTGGATTAAGTGCAATGCTAGTTGGAAATAGGACATTTAGAGAAAAAAATTCCACTTTTGTAATATGTAATGTCAGTGAACATATTGCTAAAATTCTAAAAATATCTAAACTAGATACCGTTCTTGATATTATTCCAACTCGCCAAGAGGCTATTGACTCTATTCAACTAGATGAGATAGAGAAAGGAATGAATTAGAGTTATTGTATGAATAGCTTTAATACAAAAGAAAAAAATAAACTTCACAATATTTTTCTTGTTCTCTCTGGTATATTTATAACCAATGCTATAATTGCTGAAATTCTTGGAACAAAAATTTTTGATGTCCATATCATCAAAGATTTCAGTATGTCTGTTGGTGTAATTATATGGCCCGTTGTTTTTATAACNACAGATATAATTAATGAGTATTTTGGTAAAAAAGGTGTTAAAAGAATNAGTTATTTCACTATTCTTCTTATTATTTATGTTTTCATAATAATATTCCTATCAACTAAATTAATTCCTAATTCATATTGGTTAGACGTAAATAAATTTGATGATACTGGAAACGATTTCAATATAAATTATGCATATAATACTATTTTTTTACAAAGNACAGGAATAATTATAGGTTCAATTTTTGCATTCTTAATTGCGCAATTGTTAGATGTTTTTATTTTTCAAAAGATTAAAAAAATAACCAAAGGAAAATTAATCTGGTTAAGAGCAACAGGATCTACTCTATTTTCTCAATTTATTGACAGTTTTGTTGTTTTGATCATTGCATTTTATTACTTAGCTCCTGAAGGAAAAGAGTGGTCAATAAATCAGGTATTAAATGTTGGAATTGATAATTACACCTTTAAATTTTTTGTTGCAATATCTATTACACCACTAATATATTTAGCACACTATTTAATTGATATGTACTTAGGTAAAGATTTATCAATTAAAGCCAAAGAATCTGCTCTAGAAAATTAAATTCTTATATTTACAAAGTGAAAACAGCATTCAGAATTATTTATAAAGTAGTTGGATTTATTCTTCTATTTTTTTTGTTGGGTACATTGTTTGTATATATTGAGACTGTTGCAATAGAAGAAAATATTGAATCTTTTGTTGATGAGTCTGGTATTCTTCAAAATAAATATGAAAAGAGTATAATCCCAATAATTGCATCTGCAATTATTTCATATTTAATTATTTTTCAAATCCCTTGGTTTAAAAGAAGCGAATCTTAACTATTAATAATATTATTTAATAATATTCCTGAAGCAACAGAGACGTTTAATGATTCAGCATTTCCCACTTTCTTAATTGATAACCATTCATCAACATATTTAATAAGGTTCTTACTTATACCGTGAGACTCACTTCCTAATAATATTATTCCTTTTAAGTTGTTAATTTTTTTATAATTCTTATTTTGATCAGATGAAGTTCCAAATACCTTTAAATTATTATTTTTAAAAAATGATTCTAAATCTTTATATATAACATTAACCCTAGTAAATGATCCCATACTTGACTGAATTGTTTTTGGATTATAAAAGTCTACAGTATTATTTGAACATAGTATGTTTTTTACACCAAACCAATCTGCATTTCTGATTATTGCACCAAGATTTCCAGGGTCACTAATAGAATCAAGAGCTATCGTAATTTCACCTAATTGACTTATTGAAAAATCATTTATAGATGATTTTACTACTGAAAATCCAACAACATTATTGTTAAGAGAGCTTAATTCTTTTATTTCACTTTCATTTAGAATAAATACATTTTCTTTAGGCAGGTTATTTTTTTGTTCATTAAAAGTTTTTTTTGATATAACCGTAAACTTAATATCATACTTTGATTTATTTACTTCCATAATACCCTTCAAACCTTCAACTAAGAAAAGATTTAATTCTTCTCTGGTCTTCTTATATTTGAGTGATTTAATTAATTTAATTTTTGATTTAGAAATCATATCTTGATTTTAAAATAAATTTAGTCATATTGTTTGAATACATTAAAAATATAGATGAAGAGATAACAATTTTTTTAAATAATTTATCTCATCAAAGCCTTGACAGCATTATGATATTACTTAGTAATAAGTATGTATGGATCCCTTTATATCTTTTTTTAATTTATTGGCTCTGGAAATTTGACAAAAAAAACTTCACATTAAACATAATTCTTTGTGTAACAACAGTTATAATTTCAGATTTTATTACTAGTTCAATAATGAAACCGTTTTTTGAAAGGTTAAGGCCATGTAATGATCCTAGTTTAGAAGGAATAATTAATATTGTATCAGGGTGTGGCAAGAAATATAGTTTTGCCTCATCTCACGCATCAACTACGTTTTCACTTGCATCTATCTCCTTTCTTATTTCAAATAAAAAAATTAACCTGCTTTTCTTTTGGAGTATTTTAATTGGATACAGTAGAATATATCTTGGTGTGCATTTTTTCTTGGATGTTATTTTTGGGTTTTTAGTTGGGTTTTTAACTTCATTTATAATATATCGTATATCTAAAAAAATTATTTTAAGATGAGACTTTTCATAGTTATATTTTTAATTACTTCATTATCCTGCTCTAAAGAGAAAAGAAATCTTCCTATTTATGGCAGATCAGAAATAAAAGAAATCAATATAGATGGAAAAATTTCATTCGATACAATAAATCATTACATCAAAGAATTTAGCTTTTACAATCAGGATAGTATTCTAATTGACAATAGTACTTTTAATAATTCAATATACGTTGCAGATTTCTTCTTTACTACCTGCCCTACCATATGTCCAGTGATGAAAAATAACATGATTAAAGTGTACAAAAGGTTTATTAATAATAAAAGAGTAAAATACTTATCTCATACTGTAAATCCTGATTATGATAATGTTTCTACTCTGAAGAAGTATTCAGATAGACTTGATGTAGACTCCAAAGTCTGGCATTTTGTAACTGGAGAAATCGATGATATATATAACACAGCAAAATTAAGTTATATGGTTTCAGCACTAAAAGATGAAAATGAACCAGGTGGCTTTCTTCATAGTGGTACCTTCCTATTAGTAGATCAAAATAGGAATATAAGGGGAATATATGATGGAACAGATGAATCAGAAGTTAACCTTCTCATAAAAGACATCGAACTTTTACTTTTGACTATGTCCTTATAATTTTTTTTATATATTTTCCTAAAATATCAAACTCTAAATTTACATAATCACCTTCATCCAAAAGCTTAAAATTTGTATTATCATATGTATGAGGAATTATAGCTACAGTAAAATTATTTTTTGAAGTATCAAAACAAGTTAAGCTAACTCCATTAATACAAATACTTCCTTTTTCAATAATTAGATCAGAAAATTTTTCAGAAAATTCAAATGTAAACAACCAACTATTCTCCTGATCTATCTTTTTTATACACTTTGCAATATCATCAACATGTCCTTGAACAATGTGTCCGTCTAATCTTCCATCAATTTTTAAGCTTCTTTCAAGGTTAATTTGAGAACCAACTTTAACACTTGAAAAGTTAGTTTTCTTTAAACTTTCATCAATAATTGTAACACTATAAAAATTTTTATTACAATCTGTAACAGTTAAACATACACCATTATGACTTAAACTCTCATCTACTCTTAGTTCTGAACTTAAATTACTAGAAAGTGTTAATTTTATATTTTTTCCCTCTCTATCTATTTTTTCAATCTTACCAGTAGATTCTATAATTCCTGTAAACATTTTATATAATAATATTACTTTGCAAAAGTAAAAGTTAAATTTGTGTGAAAAAATTTATTCANGAAAGAAAANAGAATGGATTGCAGTAAAACAAAAATTACTATAAGTGAAATGGTACTTCCAAATCACACAAATAACTTAAATACTCTTTTTGGTGGTAAACTAATGTATTGGATGGATATGGCAGCTGGTATATGTGTTTATAAGAATACAAAAAAAATGTCTGTGACTGCATCAGTTGATAATATATCTTTCAAATCTCCAGTATATAAAGGGGATATTGTTACAATAGACGCATTTATTACAAGAGTATTTAATACATCCATGGAAATTTACCTTCAAGCCACAACACAAAATAGAAAGACAGGGAAATCAATTATAAGCAACAATGCTTTCTTTACGTTTGTAACATTAGATGAAAAAGGCAAGCCAGTAAAGTCTATTGAGGTAGTTCCAAAATCTGATGAGGAAAAGAAACTTTATGATGGAGCTTTGAGAAGAAGACAATTAAGATTAATTCTTGCTGGAAAAATGAAACCCGAAGAGGCTGACGAATTAAAATCTATATTTGACTAAAAACCTCACTTAGTTTATTATATAAATTTATCCCCCTAAGNTCTGTATCCTTCGCAATTATACGTCCGTCAGGATCTAATAAAAAAGCACTTGGTATTTTATTAATATTATATAATAGAGCAGCTTCAGATTGATAATAATTTAAATCAGAAACGTTTATCCAAGGTAATTTATCCTGTTTTATGCCTCTTACCCAGTCTGCTCTACTTCTATCAAGTGAAACCTGATAGATTTCAAAACCTTTATCTTTAAAAAGATTATAATTATTAACAATATTAGGGTTTTCTTCTCTACATGGTCTACACCATGCNGCCCAAAANTCTAATANTACNTATTTACCTCTTANTGATGAAAGTGAAATTGGATTTCCTGTTGTATCATTTAAGATAATATCAGGAGCGATGCTTCCAACAGATANAGCTTTAAGTTTAATTAGACTACTTTCAAATTTTAGGAAATATGTATTTTCNATGAAATCATCATANTATCTATCATAAACATTTTCCCAAAAAGAAATATGTTGATCTATAGGAAGATAACTAGAGCTAGAAGCCATTAAAACTGCAAGTGAATTTTGAACACTATTTAAATATTCTTTTAATGATATTTCAAACTGATTTTTTTTNAATGAAAGTTCTTCTCTTATACTATTAATCTTCTGAAGATCTTTATCTTCATTTGCATCAAAAAATGCTCTATTTAATTCTCTAACTTGATTTCTATAACTTATTATTCTTTCACCAATTCCTAATAATATATCTGTATCACTTGACCCATCTATTGTTGAAGTTAGTAACGAGTTATTTGATTGAATAGAAATATTAATATCACTTTTATCTAAAATTAAATCNATGCTANTTTTACCTAAAACATCAATTCTATATAACGAAGCCTCGTCATTAAAAACAACAAATTCTATTTTATTATCTAAAAAATTACCTGATTGAATTAACTCAATAGAATAATCGGAATTAACTCTNTGTAACCTAACTTCTCCCGTAATATCTTCTCCTTCTATTTGAATATTAATACTTAATTCCTTAGAAGAATCATAAGAAGTCTCACATGCAAATAGAAACAGGAATAAAATACTATATAGAAAATTAAATTTCATAATACAAATTAAGAATATTGATAAATTTTACTTGTTCCTAAAACGTTAAAATTTATTAATTGTTTAATAACTTTTTAATAAGATTTTCTCCCTCAGCTCTAACTTTAGATAAACCCTCAATTTTTTTTCCACCAGCAGTTGAAAGAAAATTTTGACCTCCACCCGATCCATCAATATAAGTTGCAAGATCAGTAATGATTTTTCGTGCATCTAAAGTCTTATTATCAGTTACTTTTTTTGAAATAAATAATACTATAAAAGGCTTATTATCATTTTCAGCAGTTCCTAAAAATATTAAATTATCTAATTGATTATCTAACTCAAATCCAATTTGCTTAACAAACCCAATATCCTCATTTTCAAAATGGGATATTATTAAATTAGAATTACCAACTTTTTTTACTTTATCTAATATTTCCTTTTTAATATCCTTTTTTCTTGAAAAATTAAGTTTATTTATCTGATCCTCTAACCCTTTATTTTTTTTAATTAAACTTTTTACTGAGTCAATAATATTAGCACTTTTTAATATCTCTTTTAAAGAGCTTAACTCATCGCTTTCTTTCATAGAAAAATTATTATATCCTAATGATGTTAATGCTTCAATTCTTCTAATACCTGATGATATTGAATTTTCAGATATTATTTTAAATAACCCTATTTCTGCAGTAGATAAAACATGAGTTCCACCACATAATTCAATAGAAAAATTTTCATCAATTGTGACTACTCTCACTTTATCACCGTATTTTTCTCCAAATAGCGCCATTGCTCCCATTTTTTTAGCATTTTTAATAGATGTATTCTCTAAAATTTCAACTGAAATATTTTCAAAAATTTTTCTATTTACAATTTTATTAATACTAAGTATTTCTTCATCCGATATTTTTGTGAAATGTGAAAAATCAAACCTTAAAATATTATCATTAACTAATGACCCTTTTTGTGTAACATGATCACCTAATACTTCTCTTAGAGCAGCATGAAGTAAATGAGTTGCTGAATGATTTTTAGAAATTAACCTTCTCTTTAAAGAATTAACTTCAAGTAAAAATTCTGATTTAGTTTCTTTTGGTAACTTTTCAGTTAAATGAATTATCAAGTCATTTTCTTTAAAAGTATTAATGACATTAATTTCCTCATTACCACTCTTTAATAAACCAGAATCACCTATTTGCCCTCCTGATTCAGCATAAAAAGGAGTTTCTTGAAACACAATATGATATTTTATTTGACCATCAATAGTTACTTGGCGATATTTTAAAATAACTGATTTACATTCTAGATTAGAATACCCAATAAAGTTTGATTGTCCGTCTTTTTTAATTATTACCCATTCATCAGAAGAAGTAATGGAACTATTTCTTGATCTTATTCTTTGTTTTTCAAGGTATGTATCAAATTCTTTTTTATCAATTTTTAATTTGTTTTCTCTAGCAATTAGATCTGTTAAATCGTAAGGGAAACCATAAGTATCGAATAATTCAAAAGCTAATTTTCCTGAAATAATTTTGTTTTTAGAGTTTAGATTATCTTTTATATTATTAATCTTTTTTAAACCATTATCTAAAGTTTTTAAAAATGTTTTTTCTTCTTCTAAAATAACACTAACTATAAAATCTTCTTGATCTGATAAATTATTAAATACACTTTTATATTCCTTAATAACTGATTTAGCTAGTTTATATAGAAAAGGAGATTTAAGATTTAAAGTAGAAAAACCATATCTTACAGCTCTTCTTAAAATTCTTCTAACTACGTAGCCAGATTTATTATTTGATGGTATTGCTCCATCTGATATTGTAAATACAATTGCTCTAATATGATCTGAGATAACTCTAAATGCTATATCACTTTTTGTGTTTTGACCATATTTTAAATTTGATATTTTTCCTAAAGATTCTAATATATTAGAAAACAAATCAGTATCATATGTGGAACTTAAACCTTTAATAGCCATAGCTAATCTTTCAAGACCCATACCAGTATCTACATGTTTGTTAGGTAAAGATTCAAGTGTACTGTCACTTTTTCTATTAAATTCAATAAATACTAAATTCCAAATTTCAATAACTTCCGGGTGATCTTTATTTATTAAATTTTTAGTAGGATTTTTCTTTATTTCATCTTCATTTCTTAAGTCAATATGAATTTCAGAGCATGGACCACAAGGACCAGTATCTCCCATTTCCCAAAAATTATCTTTTTTTGAGCCATTAATAATCTTAGAATCATCGATAATATCATTCCATATTTGAAATGATTCTATATCTCTTTCTAAGTTATCTTTTTTATGTCCTTCAAAAATTGTGACGTATAGTCTGCTTTGATCAAGTTTATAATGATTAACTAAAAGATCCCAAGCCCATTTAATAGCATCTTGCTTAAAATAATCTCCAAATGACCAATTACCAAGCATTTCAAACATTGTATGGTGGTATTTATCAATACCAACTTCCTCTAGGTCATTGTGTTTGCCACTAACTCTTAAACACTTTTGAGAATTTGCAATTCTTTTAATTTTAGATTTATCATGACCTAAAAAAATATTTTTAAATTGATTCATTCCTGCATTAGTAAACATCAAAGTTGGATCGTCTTTGACAGTAATAGGAGCAGATTCTACGATTTTATGATTTTTATCCTTAAAATAATCAAAAAATATATTTCTTATTTTTTTAGAGTTCATTTAAACTAAAATCAATGAATATTTTTTACTTTTGCATAAGTTTATACAAAACTAGGCTATTTTAATCTAATTATGAGCAAACACAAATATTATTATAATCCAGAAACTTGTAAATACGAAAGAATACAAAAAACAAAAAAAGATATTTTTTTAAGATCTCTTGGGTTTATATGTATAGTTTTTATATCGAGTTTTATTTTATTGAATATTTATGATACTCATTTTGAATCTCCTAAAATTGTTCAACTTAAAAAAGAAAATCAAGAACTTCAGACACATTATGAAATTCTAAATAAAGAAGTAAATGTAGCATATAAGATGCTAAGTAATCTGGAAGAAAGAGATGATAATGTCTACAGAATAATTTTTGAAGCCGAACCTATTCCAAATACTATTCGTCAAGCTGGAATTGGTGGTATAAATAGATACAAGGAGTTAATAGAAGGAGATTTGGAAAGAGAAGATTTAATTATTGATAACTACGCAAAAATTGATGAGCTAAAAAGAAAACTATATATTCAAACAAAATCATACGATGAACTTCTAGATATGGCTAATAATAAAGAGGAACTAGTTGCCGCTATACCAGCAATTCAGCCAGTATCTAATAAAGACCTAAAAAGAGTATCATCAGGGTATGGACCTAGGATAGATCCCTTTCTTAAAGTTAAAAGGATGCACTATGGTCAAGACTTTTCTATCCCAAAAGGAACTCCAATTTTTGCAACAGCTGATGGTAGAGTTAGTGTTTTAAAGTCTTCATTTGGCGGTTTAGGTAAGTATATTTATATAGATCATGGAAATGGATATAAGACAGTTTATGGTCACTTAGATAAGTTTAATGTAAAAAGAGGTCAAAAAGTTAAACGAGGTGAATTGATTGCTTATAGTGGTAATTCTGGAAGATCAACAGCACCACATCTACATTATGAAGTACATAAAAATGGTAAAAAAATTAATCCTATCAACTTTTTCTTCAATGATTTAACTCCTAATGAATATGAAGAAGTTATTAAATTAGCCTCTGTTGAAAACCAAGCTCTTGGATCAACATTTTAATCATGCCTTATAAAGAAAGAGAAATTACTAAAAAATATTTCACAATTGGAGAGGTTGCAGAGAAGTTAGAGGTAAACACTTCACTTATTAGATTTTGGGAATCTGAATTCGATATTTTAAGTCCAAAAAAAAATAAAAAAGGGTTAAGAAAGTATACAAAAAAAGATATTGACATACTGAAAAAAATTTACATTCTTTTAAAAAAAGAAGGTTTTACTATTGAAGGAGCTAAAAAAGCTTTAAATAAAAAAACTATTAACAATGAAAATGAAATTCAATCAAAACTCAGTAGTATCAAAAATAAATTAATAGAAATAAGGAAAAAAATTTAATCTAATCCTAATATTCTTTTTATCCCTTTTTCATCAGAACCAGAATCAGCAAAATCATCAAATGTTTTCTTAGTAACTTCAATGATATGATCTGAAATAAATTTAGATCCTTCTTTTGCTCCTTGTTCATTACTTTTTATACAACATTCCCATTCTAAAACTGCCCAACCATCAAAACCGTATTGTGTTAGCTTTGAAAAAATAGATTTAAAATCAATTTGTCCATCTCCTAAAGATCTAAACCTACCAGGCCTATCAATCCAATCAGCATACCCACCATATACTCCTGCCTTTCCAGATGGATTAAATTCAGCATCTTTAACATGAAACATTTTTATATATTGGTGATAGATATCAATATGAGTTAAATAATCCATCTGCTGAAGAATATAATGACTTGGATCATAAAGCATTTTAACTCTCTTATGGTTTCCAGTCTCTTTTAAAAATCTTTCAAATGTTAGTCCATCATGTAAATCCTCCCCAGGATGAATTTCATAGCAGAGATCAACACCATTTTTATCAAATTCATTAAGTATAGGGACCCATCTTTTTGCTAACTCTTTAAATCCTGATTCTACTAAACCATTAGGTCTTTGAGGCCATGGATAAACATAAGGCCAAATAAATGCACCAGAAAAGGTAACATGAGCATTTAGACCTAAATTCTTACTCGCTTTTGCAGCTAAATTAAGTTGATTAATAGCCCATTCAGTTCTCTTTGATGGATTTTTTCTGCATTCTTCCGGTGCAAAACCATCAAACATATCATCATATGCTGGGTTTACAGCAACTAATTGGCCCTGTAAATGAGTACTTAATTCAGTTATTTTTACACCATAGGATTCAATTTTAGATTTGTATTCTTTCGCAAATACTGGATCATTTGCAACTTTCTCCAAATCAATACATCTTGAATCCCATGATGGAATTTGAATTCCTTTATAACCTAAATTTGCAACCCACTTACAAATTCCTTCCATAGAATTAAATGGAGGATTATCATCCATAAATTGAGCAAGAAAAATTGCAGGTCCTTTAATTGTTTTCATAATATTAAATATTTATCCATTTAGATGAATTTGATGATTCAATTACAGCATCAATAAATTTCATTCCTCTTAAGCCATCTTCTACAGTTGGAAAATCGTAAAGAATGTCGTCTTCTCTAGAATTTTTATAATTATTAACTGAAAAAGAAAAATTTCTATAAATATTCGCAAAAGCCTCAATAAATCCTTCAGGATGACCAGAAGGAGTTCTACAATTTGCTAAAGCGAAATCTGATAGGTAAGAATTATCAACACCTGCTCTATATATTTGAGTTGGATTTCCATCTAACTTTAATAATAAAGTATTTGGAATTGAGTGCTTCCATTCAACTCCACCTTTATCTCCCCATACTCTAATCTTAAGATCATTTTCTTCACCAGTTGCAATTTGACTAGTCATTAAATTTCCTTCAATACCATTTTCTAATGATATTAAAACATTTCCATCATCTTCAAGTAATCTACCTTCTACCACAGTATTTACCTTAGAATATAATTTAGTTATTTTATTCCCAGTGATATATTCAACCATATTAGCTGCATGAGTTCCTATATCACCCATACTTCCTGCCTTACCAGATTTACTTGGGTCTGTTCTCCATGAAGCTTGTTTATTCTCAGTTTTTTCTAAACTTGATGTTAACCACCCCTGAGGATATTCTACAGCTACTTTTCTTAATTTTCCAATTTTCCCTGAAGAAATAATAGATTTTGCCTCTTTAACCATTGGATAACCAGTGTAAGTATGTGTCACTGCAAAAGGCAATTTAGTTTCATTAACTTTTTTTACTAATGATTCAGCTTGAATTGAATCAAATGTCATAGGTTTGTCAATAATAACAGGAAACCCATTATTTAAAGCTTTAATAGCCGGATCAAAATGTAGATGATTTGGAGTAACAATGGATACAAAATCCATTCTATCTCTTTCATCTAGACTAGATTCTTTTTCAATCATTTCATCATATGTTTTGTATATTCTACTTGGATCTAAAAAAAGATTTTTACCAGTCTCCAATGAATTATTAAAATCAGAACTAAATGATCCACAGGCTAATTCAATACAATTATCAAGGAAAGCAGCATTTCTATGAATAGCTCCAATAAATGACCCCATTCCTCCACCAATCATGCCCATTTTTAATTTTTTCATTTTAGAAATTAATAATATTTTTTAAATGTTAGTAATGAATTATAGAATAATTGAATTTTCAATCTTTTTTCTATCCAATAAATAAAATTCTTTGAATAAATTAAATTTTTTATCTTTTCCTTTATCCTTTTTGATATATGATCCGTCCTCATTTAAAATATAAGAATTACAATTGTCCCTTAAGTTATAATTCAGTATCGTGATTGCCTCTTTCTTTATAAAATCTTCATTTATTTTAAATAAAGATTCAATTCTTCTTTTGAAGCTTCTAATCATAACATCTGCACTACCCGAATAAATTATAGGATCTGCAGAATTATGAAAATAATAAAGTCTACTATGTTCTAAATAATCACCAACAATTGATATAACCTTTATATTTTCACTTAAACCTTTTCTACCTGGCCTTAAACAACAAATACCTCTTACTATCAGACAAATTTTTACACCCGAATTGCTTGCTTCGTATAATTTATTTATGACCTCTTTATCTTGAAGTGAGTTAATTTTAATGCAAATTTTTCCTTCTGATCCTGAATGAACATTATCAATTTCTCCTTGAATTAATTTTAATATTTTTTCTCTCATGTAAATTGGAGCTGTAATTAAATTTTCATAATCATCTGGAACTGAATGTCCAGTAATTACATTAAAAAACTCTAGTGCATCTTTAGTGTATTTTTGATTAGATGTTATCAAACTTAAATCTGTATATAATCGAGATGTTGTCTCATTATAATTTCCTGTACCCATGTGAGCATAGTTTTTGACCTTTTTCCCTTCTCTTCTAACAATTAGTAAAAGCTTTGTGTGTGTTTTTAAGGATCCAATTCCATAAATCACATAACATCCTGCTTTTTCAAGCTTATATCCATTTCTAAGATTATTCTCTTCATCAAATCTAGCCTTAACTTCAAAAAGTACTGATACATGTTTACCATTCTCAGCAGCTTTTAATAAAGCATCAATTACTCCTGAATTTTTTGCAGTTCGATACAAAGTAATTTTTATAGAAAGAACATTTGGATCATCAGCTGCCTCATTTAAAAATTTAATTACTGGGTCAAATGAATTATAAGGATGGTGAAGAAAAATATCTCTATCCGATAAAATCTCAAAAATATTTTTATCTTCATCTCCTTCCATATCAATTGATTTAATAGGAGATGGATACTCAGGCAATAGTTCTGAAAACTCGTTATAATCAATAATTTGATTAAGAGAGGTAAAATCTAATAATGTATCTGATGATATTCCCATAATATTAGAATCATCAATTCTGAATCTCTCTTTTAAAGATTTGAGCAAAAAACTATCAAAATTATTACTTGTTTCTATTCTTACAACTCTACTAAATTTTCTGTCTTTAAGTTTTTGTTTTAATTCTTCCAAAAAGTTTGTTTCAATATCTTCAGATTCCTCTAATGTGAAATCCCCATTTCTGATAATTCTAAATAAACTAATACTTTCAATAATTACACTTCTAAAAAATTTATTAATATATTTTGTAATAATTTTCTCGATAGGAATAAAAAAAACATCATCCTCAATTTTATATTCAAAAAACCTTGGGATATTTACAGGAACTTGTATGAAAGAAATTTTTTTCTTTTTTGAAGAATCTTTTGTTTTTGAAACAACTCCAAAAATTATAACTTTATTCATTAAAATAGGAAACGAATGGAGATTATCATAAACCATTGGAGTAAGCATTGGAAATATTGTTTTCTTAAAATATTTTTTCGCTCTTTTCTGGCCTTCCTCATCTAAATCTTCTACATCCCCAATAAATATATTTTTCTTATTTAAAATTGGAATTATTTCATCTTTAAAATATGAATTATAATCATTAAAGAACTTAAAACATTCATCAAGAAGATACCCCCTAAAAGGCCCCTCTCTCATTCCAGAGTAATCTATTCTTTTTTTATTATTATCAATATAGTTATATAAACTTCCGACTCTTATCTCAAAAAATTCATCAAAATTTGAAGCAACTATTGAAAGGAATTTAAGTTTATCTAGTATACTTCTTCTTTTATCCTTAGCTTGATCAAGGACTCTGTAATTAAAATTTAGCCAGCTTAAATCACGACTAATTAGATTGCTTTGGTTTATGATATTTGAATTCATTAAAGATTCTCAAGAACTGACATTACTTCTTTTACATGTTTTCTTGACTCTTCCAATAACTTCTTTTCTTCAGAATTCAATTTTAGTTCAATAACTTTTTCAATTCCATTAGAACCTAGTACTACTGGGACACCTAAATAACAATCATCAATATCATATTCACCTTCTAATTTAACGCATACAGGGAATATTCTTCTTTGATTTTTTACAATTGACTCAACCATTTGAGCAGCTGCTGCACCTGGAGCATACCAAGCTGAAGTACCCATTAATTTTACAAGTTCTCCTCCTCCAAATTTTGTTCTTTCTATAATTTCTTCTAGTTTATTTTTATCAATCATTTCATTTATTGGGATTCCGGAAACTGTTGTATATCTGGGAAGAGGAACCATGGTATCTCCATGACCTCCTAATAAAAGAGCTTGAATCTCTTTTGGAGAGATATTAAGTTCTTCAGCAATAAATGCTCTAAATCTTGCAGTATCTAATATTCCAGCCATTCCCATAACCTTTGTTCTTTTAAATTTTGAAGTTATATGAGCCTGATAAGTCATCACATCCAAAGGGTTTGATACAATAATAATAATTGTATCAGGAGAATATTTTATAATATTTTCAGTAACAGATTCAACAATTTTGGCATTAGTGCCAATTAAGTCATCCCTTGACATACCAGGTTTTCTTGGTAACCCTGAGGTTATTACCACAACATCAGAATCTTTTGTTAATTCATAATTGTTTGTTGAACCAACTGTTTTAGTATCATATAAGTTAATAGGGGCTTTCTGGAAAATATCAAGAGCTTTTCCCTCTGATAATCCATCTTTTATATCTACAAGTACAACTTCGTTACATACTTCTTTTTGAGCTAAAATATCTGCGCACGTAGCTCCAACATTTCCAGCTCCAACAACTGTTACTTTCATAATTTATATTTTTTTAGTAAAAGTAGATAATGAGAAATAAAGTTTGAATTTTAAATCAAATTATTTCAAATTCAATAATATCGTTTGTTGAATTAGTAACCTTAAATTTTTCACTAATTTGATGCCCAACTAACCAAATAATTTCATCATTTGAATCAACAAGAACTAATTGATTAATTTTTTCAATAAATGAAACCTTATTATCTGATAGAAAACTAGATATTTTTTTATTTCCTCTCATACCTAAAGGAATAAATTTATCTCCAGATCTATAATTTCTTATTTCTAAAGGAAATTTAATTTTATCAAAGTCTAATTGAGCACTACTTTTATTTTTATTTAAATTAAAGTTTTTAGATTCATACTTTTTAACTGAAAACTTTAATGAATTAATTGTAAAATCTTTAATCTTATTAATTATTAATGAAGTATTAATTTTTTCAGATTTTTTTAATATATAAAAGGATTTCCTATCATTAATAAGAATATATTTAACTGAGTAAAATCTTTTAGATTCTGTACTTTCCAAAGATTTAATAAAAAGAGAAATTTGATTATAGTTAAAACCAAAATTGGATAAATAATCATACAATAAGATTTTATAATTATCTATTTTTTTCATAAATTTTTTATCAACAACAATATACTCTCTATCATTTCTTACATAAGTGTTAATAAACTTTTTAAGATGATCTGAAATAAACTTTTCTACTGAATCCATCCTTTGAGATGATTCCAAAACTGATTTTTTAAAAGAGGGATTTATTTTTGAAATAATAGGTATTAATTCATTTCTAATTAAATTTCTTAAGTATTTATTTTCCATATTTGACTTATCTTCTCTCCAAACTAAATTTTCATTTTTTGCATATTCAAGAATATCTTTTTTCTCTAAATTAAGTAATGGCCTGATAATTTTATTTCCAAATTGAGGAATACCTATAACTCCTTTGTAACCAGTTGTTTTTAATAAATTAAAAATTATAGTTTCAAAATTATCATCACTATGGTGAGCAGTTACCAAATAACTATAAGAATCTTTCAACATTATTTCTTTAAACCATTCATACCTTAACTCACGAGAAGCCATTTGTATAGACATCTTATTCAATTTTGAATAATTCTTCGTATCAAAAACCTTTGAATAAAATTTTATTTTATTTTTTAAACATATTTTTTCAACAAGAGCAATATCTTTTTTGGATTCATCACCTCTTAAATTAAAATTTGAGGAACAAACAGAAAATTTTAATTTAGATTTTATAAATAAAGATAATAGTGTGATAGAATCAATACCTCCACTAACAGCTATTAAAAATTTATATTTTGAAGAATTTAATTTATTTTCTTCAATAAAAGAATTAAAATATTGTTCAACCTTATTCGTTTCCATCTAACAAAAATAACTATTTGAAAATTCAGATATAAAAATTAATTATCTATCTATTTTTACATAATGAAAATCAATTATTACATGTTCATTTTTCTTAATTTAATTTCTTTTTGTTTATTGGGACAAAAAAAAGAAAAAATAACTTATAAAGCAGATGAACTTAAATTCAGAAGAATAAATAAAGAACCTGTAAGGAAATTGATAAATAATGTTGTTTTCATTCAGGGAAATACAGAAATAAAATGTGATTCAGCAAACTTTTATAATAAAAAAAATGTGTTAGAAGCTTATGGGAATATATTAATAACCAACTCCGACTCATCGACTATAAATGCAGAATTATTAATATATGATGGTGAATCTAAAATAGCTAAGCTTAGAAATAATGTTATATATAAAAAAAACGAAGAGCAAATCAGAACTAATAGTCTCGATTATTTTATTGAAGAAAAGAAAGGATTTTTTTCTAATAATGGTGAATTGAAAGATGAAGAAAATGTTTTAACCAGTAAAAACGGTATTTTTTATGGAGATAAAGACTTATCAATTTTTTATGTAAATGTTGAATTACTTGGAGATGATTATATACTAAAATCAGATTCAATGACATATAATAGCACAACAAAAGAGGCAATAACTTATGGTTATACTGAAATTATTTCTGATGACAGTTTATATATAGAATCTCTTGGTGGGTCATTCATTCAAGGATCTAATAACTCGAAATTGAATTCAAGTAAAATCGAGACAAATGAATATACACTAGAAGCAGAATTTATAAATTTTGATGAAACTAACTCTATATATTTTGCAGAGAAAAATGTAAAATTGAAAATAAAAAAAACAGATTATTTTGTTATTGGAGACAAAGGATTTTATGATAGAAAAAGTAATTTAACAAAGATTTATGGCAATACATTACTAAAAAAAAATATAGAAAAAGATACATTTTATCTTTCCTCAGACACAATATTAGCTTTAGACAAAAAAAATGAGATGAATAAATTATTTGCTTATAATAATGTGAAATTCTATAAAAATAACTTTGTTGGAAAAACAGATTCAGTAGTGTTTTTTGTTAGTGATTCGTTACTAGAAATGTATAATAATCCTATTATTTGGAATAATAATAATCAAATTTCTTCTGATACTATTAAATTTAAATTGATAGATGAAAAGGTTGATGAAATGAATTTGATTAAAAATTCATTTATAA
Source organism: Flammeovirgaceae bacterium (assembly GCA_002697405.1). Taxonomy (GTDB): domain Bacteria; phylum Bacteroidota; class Bacteroidia; order Cytophagales; family MED-G16; genus MED-G16. Next base: position 13,249 of record NZVP01000004.1, on the reverse strand, counting down.
TTTCTAAAGACTCTCTAGATAACTTCAATCAGATTAAAGGAAGAAATATGAAAGCCAGTTTTTATGATAATGACTTTTTAAAAAGCATTGAAGTTTTTGGTAATGGAGAAACAATATATTTTGGAATAAATGAGGAAAATAGTTCTATAATAGGTTTAAACTACATTATTTGTAGTGATTTAAAATTAAATTTTAATGAAAATGAAATTGAAAATATTATTTTTTATAGAAATCCAAAAGCAAAAATGATTCCTCCACATGAAATAACAGAATCAGATTTATATTTAAAATCATTTGATTGGAGAATGGATGAAGCTCCTAATATCCAAGATGTAGTTTTTTATTTTAGAAAAAAGATATATTTGCGCAATGATTAAATTTTCAAAATTTTCTTTAGCTATAGTCCTATTATTTTTATTGTTTTCTTGTAGTGAATATAGAAAAGTATTAAAATCTGAGGGATATGAAAAAAAGCTTGAGGCTGCTATGAAATATTATGAAGATGAAGAATATTTTAAAGCAAGTACTTTATTTAAAGATATAAAACCACTAGTTAAAGGAAGCGAGGAATCAGAAATTGTTGATTTTTACTTTGCTTATTGTCTATATAACCTAAAACAGTATAGTTTAAGTTCAAAATACTTTAAAGGTTTTATTGAGCTCTTCTCAAGAAGTGATAAAATTACTGAAGCTGAATATTTATATTCTATTTCATTATATAAAGAATCCCCCAATTCAAACCTTGATCAATCAAGTACTGTTGAAGCAATATCTTCCATGCAAAACTTCATGAATAAATATCCATATTCTGATTATTCAATTGAAGCAAACAAAATAATTGATGAACTTCAGGTAAAACTTGAAACGAAAAATTTCGATAATGCAAAACAGTATTATAAAACTAGAAATTATAAATCTGCAATTATTGCTTTAAATAATTTTGAAAATGACTTTCCTGATTCATCTTTAAATGAAGAAGGAGGTTATTTAAAGATTCTTTCACAATATTTAATATCAATTAATAGTTTTGAAGATTTACAAGAAAAAAGATTCAAAGAAACAATTGATTATTACTTTGAATTTGTTGATAAATACCCTACTAGTCCTTTTTTAGCAGAAGCAGAAAAAATGTATGTTGAAAGTTTAAATTTATTAACTAAATTTGCAGAGTAAAAATTAAAAAATATGAAGTTAAAATCTAAAATAACAAACCTAAATGTTGATGAGATTGCATCTAAAACTGGGAATATCTATAAGTCTGTAAGAGTAATAGGAAAAAGAGCTAGACAATTATCAGCAACTCAAAAAGAAGAGTTAAATGAAAAATTAGCTGAGTTCGCTTCTGATGTTGATAATTTGGAAGAAGTTTTTGAGAATAGAGAACAAATTGAAATTTCAAGATATTTTGAAAGACTACCAAAATCTACAACAGTCGCTTCTGAAGAATTGGTTAATGATGAATTGTTTTTTAGAAATCCTGAAGAAGAAGAAGAAAATCTTAATTTAGATTAATTTTTTAATTCTAAATGTTTAGAATATTAATAATTACTTATTTAATATTTATATCAAATAATTTATTTTCTCAAGAATTAAATTCCAAAGTAATAATTAACACTGATAAACTTCAATCATCTGAAGTTTTCATCTTCGAGGAAATGCAAAGTACTATTGAGCAATTCCTTAATAATAATATTTGGACTGAAGATAAATTCCAATCTGAAGAAAGAATCAATTGCAATTTTATCATAAATATACTTAATGAGCCCTCTTCTAATTTATATGAAGCAACTGTTCAAATTGTTTCATCAAGACCTGTTTATAATTCATCATATGAAAGTGTTTTGTTAAATCATGGTGATAGAGAATGGGTATTTGAATACTATCCTTCACAAAATTTAGAATTTTCTGAAAATAGTTTTAATGATAATTTAACATCTCTAATTTCTTTTTATGCATACCTAATTATTGGCATTGATTATGATTCTTTTGAAAAACTAGGTGGTGAAGAATATTTTCAAAAGGCATGGAAAATTTTAAATGAATCTCAAAATTCAGGTTATAAGGGATGGGATCAATTTGGTTCTAAGCAAAATAGATATTGGTTATGTGAAAACTTTTTAAATCCAGAATTTAAAGATGTCAGAAATGCTTCATATGATTACCATTTGAATGGCTTAGATGTGTTTTACAATAGACCTGATGATTCTAGAAAAGTTATACTAGAAAATATCAATAAAATTAACTCTATCAATTCAAAAAATTTTAATTCTACAATAATTACCCTTTTTATTAATGCAAAAGCAGATGAAATAACAAACATATTTAAGGGTGCGTCGTTAGACCAGAAAAGAAATGCTTTTAATTTAATGAATGAACTATCTCCTTCTAAAAGCGACCTATTTAACAAAATTCTTCAATAAAATGAAAATTAAAGAAAAGTTAATTCCTAAGTTTTTAAGAAAATATGTTTATTACTATAAAGAACATGGGTTTAAGAAAACTGTTAAAAAATTTGGGTGGAAATTATTTGCTATTATTTTTCTATATTATTTGATTAGAGACTCAATACTTTATATTATTATACCTTACTTTGTTTTAAAGGGAATATTTTAATTTATTTGATTATGTTATTAAAGGGTAAAAAAGGAATTATATCTGGAGCTTTAGATGAAAATTCTATAGCTTGGAAAGTAGCTGAAAAATGTCATGAACAAGGTGCTGAATTCTTATTAACTAATGCTCCAATTGCTCTAAGGATGGGTAAAATAAATGAGCTTGCTGAAAAATGTTCAACTAAAGTAGTACCTGCAGATTTAACATCAATAGAAGATATTGAACATTTATATAGTGAATCATCTAAAGCATTAGGAGGAAAAATTGATTTTATACTTCACTCAGTTGGAATGTCACCCAATGTAAGAAAGAATAAAGAATATGGAGATTTAAATTATGATTGGATGATCAAAGCATTAGATGTATCAGCTATATCTTTTCATAAAATGATGCAAATTGCTGAAAAGAAAGGGATTTTAAATAAATGGTCTTCAATTGTTGGTTTATCATATATTGCTGCACAAAGAACATTTCCTTTTTATTCTGATATGGCTGAAGCAAAATCTTTATTAGAATCAATAACAAGAAGTTATGGTTATCGATTAGGAAAAAAATCTAAAACAAGAGTTAATACAATATCTCAATCTCCAACGATCACTACTGCAGGAGCAGGTATAGAAGGGTTTGATGCATTTTATAATTATGCAGAAAAAATGTCTCCACTTGGAAATGCAAGTGCTGAAGAATGTGCCAATTATTGTGTGTTTTTATTTTCTGAAATGAGCAAAAAAATTACAATGCAAAATTTATTTCATGATGGGGGATTTTCTAATACAGGAATTTCAGAAGAGATTATTGATCAATTTAAGTGATAATGTTACTTTATCCGAATGCCAAAATTAATATTGGATTAAATATTGTAAAAAAGTTAAACAATGGATACCATGATATTGAATCTTGTTTTTGCCCAGTATCACTCTATGATATAATTGAAATTAAACAAGGTGAAAAGGATCATTTAAGTCTTTCTGGAATTAAAATTGACGGAGAAATTTCAAATAATATTATAGTAAAAGCTCTAAAAATTTTTAATTGTAATAAGAAATTTAGAATACATCTTCACAAAAATATTCCTATTGGAGCTGGATTAGGTGGCGGGTCATCTGACGGGTCATCTATTCTAAATTTTTTAAATAGTAATTTTAATAAATTCAATAAAAAAGAAATATTAANAGAATCNAATANACTNGGTAGNGACTGCCCATTTTTTNTTCATAATAAAACTCAATATGTTACNGGNACNGGAAATAATTTTGAGGATATTAATATTGACCTTTCTNANAANAAAATAGTTATAGTTGATCCNANNACTTCAATAAATACAANAAANGCTTNTAAAANNATTNTACCANAAAAACCAAAATATCATTTAAAAGAAATNCTNGAAAATGAANNTCTAGATAATTGGAAAAAATATATTAAAAATGATTTTGAAGAATATGCNTTNTCAANAATNAANATTCTGAAAAAAATNAAAAGTAATCTAAATAAATTAGGAGCAAAATATATAAGNCTTTCAGGAAGTGGTTCTTGTATTTATGGTATTTTTAAAGAAAAAGATATTTCAGAAAATGATATAGGCTTCNATAATTATATTGTTGATATTATAGGCTAAAAATGATCCCAACCCTTAGAATCCATATTAACTTCTTTACCATTCTTTAATACTAAGATTTTTTTATTATTTTCTGTAAAGTGTCCTAGAGGAGTAATTTCAATTCCATCTAATTTTAATTTTTCAAAAGTAGATATTGGTAATGAAAACAATAATTCATATTCTTCTCCTCCATTCAAAACTGCATCTAAGTAATTGATTTTTAACTCTTTAGAGGTTGAAATAATATCTTTATGAATTGGTAATTTTTCCTCAAAAATCTTAAATCCTAAATTTGATGAGTTAGATAAATGAAATAATTCCGATGATAAACCATCCGATATATCAATCATAGAATTCGGTTTAATTTTATTTAAATGGAAAAATTCTATAATATCTTTTCTAGCTTTTGGTCTAAGTTGTTTTTCTACTAAATTTTTATAGTTTGATAAAGATGGTTGATTTTCTGGATTGTTTAAAAAATTTTTTTTCTCTCTTTGCAGTATAAGTAATCCAATATATGCTCTACCTAAGTCACCAGAAACACAAATTATATCTTCAGAAATTGCTCCATCTCTTTTAGAAATATTTTCATCATCACTATATCCTATAGCTGTGCATGATATTGTTAAACCAGATAAGGAAGAAGTAGTATCTCCACCAATTAAATCAACACCATGTTCCTCACATGCATATTTTACACCTTCATAAAATTCTTCAATAGCTTCAACTGAAAACTTATTACTAATAGCAATATTTAAAATAATTTGCTTGGGATTACAGTTCATAGAATATATATCCGATAAATTAACAATAACAGATTTATANCCAAGATGTTTGAGGGGCATATATGATAAGTCAAAATGAATACCTTCAATAAGCATATCAGAAGAAAGTAAAACTATATTATTTGATGGAGAAACCGCGGCTGCATCATCTCCAATTCCTAGCACAGTTGATTTTCTTGTATTTTTAAATTTTGAGTTTATCTTATTGATGATACCAAATTCACCTAACTCATTTATTTCAGTCCTATTCACTTAATTTATTTTAAAATATGTTTTTAATATATAGTTTTGTGTAAAAATTAGTTTTAATGATCAAAGTTACTGACAAGGCAGCAAAAAAACTTAAGGAATTAAGAGAATCAGAAAACCATTCATCAGATCACAATGTAAGAGTGAAAGTTAAAAGTGGTGGATGCTCCGGTTTACAATATGATCTAAATTTTGATAATGCTATTTCTGAAAAAGATGAATCTTTTGAGGACAACGGAATGAAAATAGTTGTTGATAAAAAAAGCTTATTTTATCTTCTTGGAACAGAACTTGATTTTAGTGATGGACTAAATGGTAAGGGTTTTCAATTTAATAACCCAAATGCTAATAGAACTTGTGGTTGTGGTGAAAGTTTTTCTCTATAACTTAATAGGCTCTACTCTTAATTCCATCACAATAATTCATAAAAGCTCTATTTGCAACTTTATTTCCCCCGGAAGTCGGATAATTTCCTGTAAAATACCAATCACCCAAATGATCTGGGCAAGCTTTATTTAAATTTTCAATTGTTTGATAAATAATCTTAAGTTTAGATTTAAAACCTTTTGGTTTAACTATCTCTGAAATTGAATCGGATATCTCTTCGTATGAATAAAGATCATATAATTCTTTTACATGATTAACTGGATTGTTAGATGTAAGAGATTCTTTACATTTATCGTATACTTCCTGTATCAAGTCATCCTTATTATCCAATTTAATTAATCTTATAAGACCTCTAAAAGCGACAAATTGATGCATTTTACTCATATCAATCCCATAACAATCTGGATACCTTATCTGAGGAGAAGATGATACAAATACTACTTTTTTAGCATTTANAGATGACAATAATGTTAATATACTTTTTTCTAGTGTTGTTCCTCTTACGATAGAATCATCTATTATAACAATTGAATCCTTTTGAGGCTTAACAATACCATAAGTTGTATCATATATATTTGATACAAGTTCATTTCTACTATTATCATCAGTTATAAAAGTTCTCATTTTTACATCCTTACTAACTAGCTTTTCAATTCTTGTCTTTAAGTATATTAAGTCTTCAGGAGAACCATCATAAGATTTTTTATCTATAAAAATTTCTTTTTTCTTTTCAGTTAGATAATCTTTTATTCCATCAATCATACCATAAAAACAAGTCTCAGAAGTATTAGGTATGTAAGAAAATATTGTGTTTTTTAAATCATTATTTATTGAATCAAAAACTTGGGGCAGAAGTAATTTGCCAAGCTTTTTTCTTTCTTTATAAATATCTGGATCATTTCCCCTAGAAAAATAAATTCTTTCAAATGAACATGCTTTATTTTCCTTAGGCTCAATAAATTCTTCTACTTTATAATTACCAGATTTATCAACAATTAAAGCATTTCCTCTTTTAAGCTCATTTATTTCATCAAATTCACATCCAAAAGCAGTCTTTATTGGAGGTCTTTCACTAGCCCCTACAATTATTTCATCATTAACATAATAATAAAGAGGTCTTATCCCATTAGGATCTCTAGCAACAAAAGAAGATCCATGACCTATTAAACCAGCTAAAGCATATCCCCCATCGAAATCTTTAAATGAATTTTTTAAGATATTACAAACATCTAAATCTTCTTCTATTTTTAAAGAAATATCTTTTTTTGGTAAAGAGTCTGAATACTTATTATAAATTCTATTATTTTCTTCATCTAAAAAATGNCCTACTTTTTCTAAAATAGTTACTGTATCTGATTTTTCTTTCGGACTCTGACCTAGATCAATTAACACATTAAATAATTCATCTAAATTGGTCATATTAAAATTTCCAGCAAAAATTAAATTTTTAGATTTCCAATTATTTTGTCTTAATGTAGGTGCACAATTTTCTACCGAATTACCTCCAAATGTTCCATATCGTAAATGTCCTAACCATAATTCACCAGTAAAAGCAATATTTTCTTTGATCCAATTTTCATCTAATTTATAACTTGGGTTTTCTTTTGCTTTTAAAAATTTTTTGTTGATTTTATTAAAAATATCTTGAATAGAATCTTTTTTNACAGATCTATATCTACTTATATATCTTTTNCCTGGTTTTGCATTGAGTTTTANAGATGCTACACCAGCTCCATCTTGACCTCTATTCCTTTGCTTATGCATCATTAGGAACATCTTATTAACAGGATAAGTTGGGGTTTTATATTTATCAATAAAATATTGGACTGGTTTTCTTAACCTCAAAAAAGCAATTCCACATTCATGCTTTATCTTGTAGCTCATCCGTAAATTTCTAATTTAATTTTCTTAGAATCAAACCCTAGGTCCTTTAAATTTAATCTAGCTTCTTTAATCATATCTCTCCAACCACATAAATAAAAAGTTGGATTGTCCANAGTGTTTTCTTTGATCAATTTTAAATATTGATCATGGACATATCCAGATTGACCCTCCCACTTTTCTCTAGAAAGAANNGGAATATATTTAAAATTATTAATTGAATTCTCAAACTGATCCATTTCACTTTGACANAGAATATCATTTTTAGTTCTAGTACCAAAAATCANATAAATATTTTTATGAGTAATATTATGAATTGGAATACTTTGTAATATGCTTCTAAATGGAGCTAATCCAGTTCCTGTACAAATAAATAATAAGTCACCATTTATTTCTTCTGGTAATATAAATTTACCAAGTGGTCCTTTGATTTCTAATTCATCACCATCTTTAGCTTTTTCAAAAAGATGATGAGTCATTTTTCCACCATCTAACTTTACAATTAAAAGTTCAAAAGAATTATCAGAAGGNTTATAAGATGCNATAGAATAACTTCTTACTAAATCATTTATTTTAATTTGNACAAATTGCCCTGGTTTATAATCAAATTTACTATCTGTATTAATAATAAATTTCCAAGTTAAATCTGTTTCTTTTATTATTTTTGAAAGAGTTGCTTTTAACCACATTTTGAAAATTAAAAGAGCAAATTTAATCTCTTATAAATTAAAAAAAAACTTATTGTACTATTCAAAGAATTTATAAGTTTAATACTCTAATTTTTTGAATAATTGATGTTTTTAAAAAGTCAATAGTTAAAAATATTTTTTTAATTAAAAAAAAGAGTTAATATTTGACTCCCTATTTTATAATAGCAATTATTTATAAACCACTAACCTAAATATAAATGCACAATAAGCATTGGAAAAATTGTTTGTCTATNATTAAGAGTAAAATCAATGCTCAAAGCTATATTACATGGTTTAAGCCGATCATACCTAAGAGTTATTCTAATAAAATATTAACATTAGAAGTCCCAAATCAATTTTTTTATGAGTGGATAGAGAATCATTACATTGAATTACTAAATGAAGTTATCGTTAATGTCCTTGGAGAAAAAGGAAAATTGCAATATCAAATTTCATCAGATCAAAAAGAAGAAAAAATAAGTGAAAAGAATGAAAAAGTAGATAAATCTATATCTGAAAGTAAATCATCATATAATAATCTAAATAAAAATTTTAGATTCAAAAGTTTTGTTTCGGGTAAATGTAACAGTGTTGCAAAAGCTGCAGGAAAAAGAATTTCTCAGAGTCCAGGAAATAATCCATTTAATCCTTTAATGATTTATGGTGGAGTTGGATTAGGGAAAACACATCTGATTCAATCAATAGGTAATAAAATATCAAAAAAATTAAAATCTTCTGTTTATTATGTGACTTCTGAAAAATTTGCTAACCAATTTATTGATTCACTTAAAGAAAATAAACTTAAGGATTTTATAAATTTTTACTCAAATATTGATTGCCTCATTTTAGATGACGTTCAATTTTTTAAAGGAAAAGAAAAAACACAAGAAGTATTTTTTCATATATTCAATCAATTAAACTTAAATAGTAAACAAATAATTTTAGCTGCTGACAAATCTCCTGTAGAATTAAATGGTTTAGAAAAAAGATTAGTAAGTAGATTTAAGTCAGGGCTTACTGTAGAACTTGAAAAGCCAGATTATCAAACAAGACTAGATATTTTAAACTATAAAATTCAAAATGAAAATTTAAATATAAGTTTAGAGGTTGTTGAATATATAGCATTTCAAGTTGATACTAATATTAGAGAGCTTGAAGGAGTTCTTGTTTCATTAATTGCTCATTCAACAGTTACAAAAAAAGAAGTAGATATAGAATTAGCAAAGTCTATTATCTCCAAAATTGTTAAAGATACAAATAGAGAAATCGATATAAATTATATTCAAGAAATTGTATCAAAATTTTTCAATATTAGTATTGAAGAAATGAAAGATAAAGCTAGAAATAAAGAAATTGTTATAGCAAGACAAGTTGCAATGTATTTCTCAAAAGATTTTACAAATAATTCCTTGAAATCTATTGGGTTTCATTTCGGAGGAAGAGATCATAGTACTGTTATTCATGCTGTTCAATCTGTAAATGATATGATAGATACTGACAATATTTTTAGAAAAAATATTGAGGAAATAAATAGGAGAATTTCGGTAGGTTAACCTCATTATTTGCAATATTTCAAATATTTTTTGCATCTTTGGAAACTGCAAAATAACCATGATATCAAGGATAATTCTTATTATTATTAATTTTTTTAAGTTTTTTGATAGTTCATTTTCTATAAAAAATAAAAGTCAGAAAGAAGCTAATAAAATTCAATTAAACCTTCTTAATAAATTGATTTCACAATCTAAACATACAAAGTTTGGAGTCGATCATAATTTTGTAAACATTAAAAATTATTCAGATTACGTAAATAAAGTTCCTATCAGAGATTATGAAAAAATTAAAAAATACGTTGAACTTATTAAAGATGGAAAAGAAAATATACTATGGCCTGGAAAACCAAAATATTTTGCTAAAACATCTGGAACAACATCTGGAACGAAATATATACCAATAACAAAAGATTCATTAAAAAATCAAATAAAATCTGCTAGTTACTTACTATTAAACTATTTAAATGAAAAAAAATCATTTAGATCAATTAGAGGAAAAGCAATGTTTATTTCAGGATCTCCAAATTTAAATGAGATCAATCAAATTAAAATTGGCAGACTTTCTGGAATAGTAAATTATCATGAGCCATTCTATTTAAAAAATATTTTATTGCCTTCAAAAAAAACTAATAAAATAGAAGATTGGGAAAAGAAAATTGAAAAAATAGTTGACGAAACAAAAAATAAAGATTTAAGAATTCTAGGTGGTATACCTCCATGGATTCAAATGTATTTTGATGTCTTAATACAAAAGACAGGTAAAAAAGTTAAAGATATTTTTCCCAATTTAGAATTAATATGCCANGGTGGAGTTAATTTTGAACCTTACAAAAAAAATCTNTTTGATAGTATTGGGANNGAAATAAATACNCTAGAAACTTTTCCNGCATCNGAAGGATTCTTTGCTTATCAAAATTCATTAAANGATAATAGTTTAATNCTTCAAATTAATTCAGGAATNTTTTATGAATTCATNGATATAAAAAATATTAATAATAAAAATCCAAAAAGAATAACTGTAGGTGANGTTGAAACTAATAAAAATTATGCTTTAATTCTATCTAGTNATGCNGGTTTATGGTCTTATATGATTGGAGATACTATAAAATTTACAAGTTTAAACCCATTAAAAATTAAAGTTACTGGTAGAACAAAACAATTTATTTCTTCATTTGGAGAACATGTAATTGTTGAGGAAGTTGAAAAATCAATAAAGAGAGCTTGTGAAAAATATAATGAAGTACAAATAACTGAATTTACAGTCGGTCCTAGAATTTTAAAGGACAAAGGAAAGTCTCATCATGAATGGCTAATTGAATTTAAAATANAACCAAAAGATTTAATTTCTTTTGAAAAAGAAGTTGATAAAAATCTTCAAGAATTGAACTCATATTATAAAGATCTAGTTCAAGATGGTATTCTAAGTACTTTAAAAATTAAAATACTTAAAAGAAAATCATTCATTAATTTTATGAAATTAAAAGGTAAGCTTGGTGGACAAAATAAAGTTCCTAGATTATCTAATGATAATAATCTAATTGATGAAATAATAAAAAATTCTATTTTATGAAAGAGATAGCAATACTAGGATCCACGGGTTCCATCGGCAGACAAACCTTAGAAGTCATTTCTGAAAATAAAAACATATTTTCAATAGAATTATTATCGGCATATTCAAACTATAAATTANTAATTTCTCAAGCAAAAAAATTTAAGCCAAAAANTATAATTTTTGGTGATAAATCAAAAGAAAAATTATTAAATGANGAGCTTAAAAATGAAAATATAGAAATTTATTTTGGAGAGGAATCNCTAAATAATTTTTTAAAATATTGTTCCCCTGATATAGTACTCACTGCATTAGTTGGNAAATCAGGACTTATACCAACTATTAATGCTGTAAAAAAAGGTNTTNATATTGCATTAGCTAANAAAGAAACTTTAGTTATAGCTGGAGAGATCATCACAAAAATATCTAAGGATAAAAATGTAAATATTTACCCTGTAGACTCTGAACACTCAGCAATATTTCAGTGTTTAGTTGGAGAAGATAATAATAAAATTGAAAATATTATTTTAACTGCCTCAGGAGGCCCTTTTAGAAATAAAAGTTTAAATGAGCTAAAAAAAATATCAAAAAAAGAAGCTTTAAATCACCCTAACTGGGAAATGGGAGAAAAAATAACTATCGATTCCTCTACATTAATGAATAAGGGATTAGANGTTATTGAAGCAAAGTATTTATTNGATATTGATATAAAAAAAATAAAAGTAGTTATTCATCCGCAATCAATTATACATTCAATGGTTGAATTTGTAGATGGATCAATTAAAGCTCAAATGGGAGAACCTGATATGAAATTACCAATTCAATATGCACTTTTATCAGGAAAAAGAGTTAAGAATTATTTCAATAGATATAATTACTTAAAAAACAATACTTTAACTTTTGAAGAGCCATGCCTAAAGACATTCAATAATTTAAAGCTAGCATTTGATGCTGGTAATTTGGGTGGGAACGCACCATGTATTCTCAATGCATCTAATGAAATTGTTGTTGATGCATTTTTAAAAGAAAAAATAGATTACTTAGATATGACAAAAGTTATTGAAGAATCTTTGAATAAAATAGCATATATTGCAAGCCCAAATTTAGAACAGTTAATTGAAACTGATCTAATAACTAGAAAGTATACATTAGAAAAAATAAATAAGATATAAATATGGATGGTTTAATAATGGCTGCTCAAATGATTCTAGCTTTATCAATTATTGTTGGTATTCATGAATTTGGTCATCTTATAACAGCTAAAATGTTTGGGATGAAAGTTGAAAAATATTTTATAGGATTCCCTCCTAAAATATGGAGTTTCAATTATAAAGGAACTGAGTATGGATTAGGCTCAATTCCTCTTGGAGGATTTGTCAAAATTACTGGTATTATAGATGAATCTATGGATACAAAACATATTAATAAGGAACCTGAACCTTGGGAATTTAGATCAAAGCCAGCATGGCAAAGGTTGGTTGTTATGCTTGGTGGAATTATTTTAAATGTAGTTACTGGATTGATAATTTTCACATTAATTACATTTAATAATGGAGAAACTTATTTATCAAAAGATGAAATAAATAAAAACGGAATTCTTGCTCTAGAATTAGGTCTTGATGCAGGTTTTCAAACTGGAGATAAAATTCTTCTTATTAATGGAAATGAATGGGAAAGAGATGCTGAGTTATTTGATCCAAATTTATTTTTTGATGATAATACGACATTTACAGTTTTAAGAGATAATAAACAAGTTGAAATAAGTATTCCTGACAATTTTATCAATAAAATGAATAGTAGAGAAGCAATGTCTTCTTTTCTGAAAGCTAGAACTCCTTTTATTATTGATAGCGTTTACAATAATGCCTTCAAAGCCGGACTAGAAGAAGGAGATAAAATTGTAAAGGTTGATGAAACATACATAATAGATTTATATGAACTTAAAT